>CAYMGH010000047.1:0-6830 GCA_964389935.1 uncultured Gammaproteobacteria bacterium
GAAAAAGACACAAATAAATTTAAGCTCGTCTACAAAGAAGGTGTATACAAAGATTTAACCAATGGTGATATTTATTTTAGTATCAAGAGCTTTGGCAATTCTGGAAAGCAGAGAGATCGAAGGCTTAGCGTTCATTCCCTCGAGTCTTGAGACTACTGCCTGACCAGTACCTGCTTTTTTTGCCAGTTCCTCCTGAGACATCTTCTGCTTGACTCTCGCTCCGATTATTTGGTTAGCAATCTGAAATTCCGGTTCGAGTTTTTCGTACGCGGCTCTATATGCTGGATTTCGCATCCATTTTTGATGAAGTTTCTCAGCGTCAATTAAATTTATTTTTCTATTTTTCTTCATATGCTTTTGCACCTCTTTTCTGCCAATCTTACATCAACAAGATGTAATTTTTGTGACTTCTTGTATATTGCATGAACAGCAATCGCATTCTCTCCCTTAATACATAAAAATAGTCTTATTTTGCCGGCTCGCAATTCCCACACATTTGATTTTGTGATTTTCTTAATATACTTTGAACCAATTTTGAAACAATATACTTCAAATAATTTCCGAGTTCTTTCAAGTCTAGTATGGTCTTGTAAACTCAACTCTTCAACGAATTTTGCGGCTTCAGTTGTATAAAAAACTTTCACTGTAATTTTATGACAAATTTATCATATTGTCAATTAATTAGATTTGCTGCTGATGAGAGTAATGAATCTTTTAATATTTTCGGCAAAACCTCTATCTAAAATGGAATTCGAACTCTTTACCGGTAGCCTCGGCTACCCGATTTAAAGTTTCGATTGTTATATTCTGCTCTCCACTTTCGATTCTGGTAATAAATTCCCTTTTCACCTTCATCTTGCGCGCCAGTTCTTCCTGAGAAATCTTCAAATCTTTTCTTAGTTTCTTGAGCTCCATAGCTGCTTTTAGGTATCTTGCACGCTTTAAGATCTCCTGTTGTCGCTTTTTAGGATAACTGGCAAAAAGATCATAATAAGCAATAAGATCTCCTCTTTTAAGTGCTTGGCTAATTTTACGATTCATATTGTTTCAATCTCCTTTGTGCAAGCTCTAGGTCTTTTATCGGCGTTTTTTGCGTCTTCTTTCTAAAGAAATGCAAAATTACAATATCTAATTTTCCAATATATGCATAAAATCCCCGATATTCTCCTTTTAGCTTAATCCTGATTTCAAATAAGTTCCTAGCAACCTTCTTCGCATGAGGTAAATCCAACTTTCCCTCAATCTCCAGAATTTTAAAATATGCTTCAAACTCTAGTTGTACTTCTTCGCTAAACTCACGCAATTCCTTCTGGGCATTCTTATCTACAAATATATTCTTTTTCATATGGTAACTTATAAGTTACTTATTGTCAAGCTCATTTTTCAACGAAATAATCTTCTCTTCGGTACCTCACTTAAAACTATCTTCCTAAGCACATCTCTGTCAAAAATTATCCTCTCTTTTCTCAATTTTGCCTGCACGCCGACCTGTCCGCCAAAGATTTATCGTCGGTGGAAGCTTTCTTGACCTCCATAGCTTTCTCTGATATTCCGTAACTTTAGTGAGGAGGTAGCGAAGGAGTGGAAGTCTAAATTTGGCCGCGTATTGGTGAAATTACGGCTCTTGTCGTGTTACCCCGTCAACCTTATCAAACTTAAAATCATAGGAATATATATTTAAACCTTTAAGCTTCGCAACAGAAACCAGATATGCATCTATAAATGATATATTATATTTTTCCCAGATTGTTAAGGCTCTTTCTAATAAGGCTCTATTGCACATTACAGATTTGTAATGAATTAAAGCTTTAAGGGATTCGAGGATCGATGACTTATCAAATTGATAATAAGAACCAAGGACCCAAATAATTTCGGCTACCACAGTATCCAGTAAAATGTTTTTATTATTTTCGTTTGCTAGGAGTTTTTCTACTCTACTTGCCTTATTCGGATCGTCACTTACTAAAAAACGGATAATTATATTAGCGTCGAGAAGCTTTTTGGACATATTCGTTAACAATCTGTCTTTCTACAGCTTTATCCATAGCTTCGATATCAAATTTCTTGTCTGATTTTAGCGAACCTTTAAGCGACAGAAAATCTTTAACTGGCGAAATCGTTGCTTTCTCACCAGATAATTCAAAGGTTATTTTGCTTTTGGGTTTAATTCCCAAGCTCTTTCTGATTGGCGCTGGAATAGTGGCTTGACCCTTTTGTGTGATAGTTGTCGTATATTGCATATTCCTATATTGACATAAATGTATTACAAAATCAACACAGTAATGATTTATACTGTAAGTGGTCAACCGTTGTATTACCAACGAAATAGTCTTCTTGGATCCCGCAGGACAACATGTTCGAAAATTTATGCTCTAATAATTGCCATCTAAATTATAATGTGTTAAATTTCCTGTGTGAATAAAAACGCACTTATAGCAACATCAATTGGTGTTGTTATTCTGGTAGCCGTAATTTTTTACCTGACCCAAAGCGGAAAAAACAGCTTACTCCAAACTAACCAAAGTGTAAA
Organism: uncultured Gammaproteobacteria bacterium; assembly: GCA_964389935.1. Lineage (GTDB taxonomy): Bacteria > Patescibacteriota > Microgenomatia > Curtissbacterales > GWA2-41-24 > WO2-FULL-40-11. The sequence continues at coordinate 2,531 of CAYMGH010000047.1, forward strand.
CCAGACCCAAAATACTCAAGAAGAATTTGAAACTCCTAAAAAAGCGGCTCATTGGGAAGGAAACACTCCGGAACACGGTACCACATTAGCCGGTGTTCCCATAAATGTGGTTATTGATTTTAATTTTGATTTAGCCCAAAACTCAGAAATCAAGATTTCTTCAAACAGCCAAGACTTTACAAGCGGTCCAATAATTATCGATGACAATAAACTTGCCATGCGCGCCAGCATGATTCCAGATTCCCCGGATGGTCTTTACACAGTTTCCTATAAAGCCTGTTGGGCAGACGGTTCATGTCACGATGGAAGCTTTCAGTTTAAAATCGACAGATCTATAAATTCTACCTTTCAGGATATGACCGGGCAAAAAGAAGTCGCCATTGAAATGAAAAACATAGCCTTCACTCCTCCAAAAGTAAAAATCTCAAAAGGCACGACAATAACTTGGTCAAACTTGGACAACTTTGACCACACTGTGAATACAGACTCTCACCCTGCACACACTTACTTTTTGGGCCAAAATTCCAAAACCTTAACCAACGGCGATACTTATTCCGTCACATTCGAAACTCCCGGGATTTATCTGTACCACTGTACTCCTCATGCGGACGTAATGAGTGGCCAGATTTTGGTTGAATAACTTATTGTACAGAATTGAAGATTTGTCTTTATTACCGCACAAATCTAAATTAGCGGAGATTGTCTCCTGACCCCTCTATTTCTTCGAATTCCCATTTCTCTTCCTGATAACCCTCTAATTTTTACAGATCTTGGATCTTCAGTATGAAATGCACGAAGTTTTCGGGCTCTGGAAGGATGGCGAAGTTTTTTTAAGGCTTTTGCTTCTATTTGTCGTATTCTCTCACGAGTTACCTCGTAACCGTCGAACTGTCTTAAAGCCACTGCCGTCTCATCCAATGTTTTCGCTCTACCGTCTAGTAACCCATATCTTAATTCCAAAACCTTCCTCTCTCGGGGCGGCAAAGTACCCAACACTTCTGCCATTGCTGCTCTCAAACCCTCTTTTAAGCCCTCCTCTTCCGTATCTTGATTCACATCCATTAAAAAATCTTCAAGTTTTGAACCACGACCATAACTGTCATCATCTTCCCCAATTTCCATAGAAAGAGAAACAAGATTTCTAACCCTTACAGCTTGCGCTAACAAACTGTCTTTACCTTCACGGTCTTGAACTAATTGAGCAAAATCAGCATCCTCTCCTGTTTCTCCAAGAAACTTTTCTCGTTGTTTGGCCAGTTTTGCAAGCTTTTCATTAATATGTACCGGAAGTCTGATAGCTCTGGCATAATCTGCAATTGCTCGACCAATTGTTTGATCGATCCAAGATGTTGCATAGGTCGAAAACCTGTAGCCTTCTTTAAAGTACCAGCGAGCAACAGCTCTTAACAAACCAAAATGCCCATATCCTTCCAAATCTGCAAGTTCCATACCCGACCACCAAAACTTTTTTGCTCTGCTTATAACTAACCTTAGATTAGCCTGAGTCAGGCTAATCCTAGCCTCCATCCCTTGTCTTATTTGTCGTAATCTGTTATCTATAAAATTTTGCAAAAATTCTTCGCGAAGCTCTGAAATTTCAATAATTTCTGCTTTTGCCAAAACTTTTTGTGAGAATGTACCAGTTCCTTCAACAGATTTGATAAATAAATAATCACTTCGATCTTTTTTATCTTCACTTATCTGTTGTCGTTGAGAAAAAGCCAAATAAAGCTGTTTCAACAAATACTGAGAATCTGGGTTTTCCAGAACGCTATTAATCTGTCTTTGCTGATTTGCGGTTAGAACTTCGGAGTTTTTAATTTGAGTTAAGGCGTGAAGCACTAACTGCCCAACAAAAATTTTTGCTCCCCATAGCTTATGTTTTTCGACTTCAATTGGAATTTTGACTATTTCTCTAAAATGCAGACCAAGTAAATCTAAATCTCCCGTTCTATCTTCCCCTTGTTGTTCATACTTCTCAAACTCTGCTTCAATTTGCGATTTCCTGAGAGGTTTGTAATTCTTCTTGTCACCATCCCGTTGTTTTTTAAGAGCTTCAACTTCTTCTCTTTTGAAAACTACACGGGAACCAAGACGAAAGGAACTAATATCATACCTTGATTTAATTCGATACCAATGATTCCCTGAGATTCCCAAGATTTCTAAAAACCCGGATAAAGTCACAAAACCATCAGGCGCTTCAAATTCTTTTCTTGCCGGTGAATCTATTTGTACCAAGTTATGTTTCTTTTGACCAACTGGTGTCATCGCTTGACCTTTACTCTTCTCTCTTGCAGAATCTAAAAATTGTGAAGCCTCGCCAGCAGAAACTTGCTTCTTGTCAAAACCTATTTCGTCTTCGGTAGCCGGTTTCTCGAGAATATGTACCGCATTCTCTTCTACTTCAGGAACTGGGACTTCTCTTTTAAGAATTTGTGGATTATGCCATAAAATTGCTGGAGTTCTTTTAATGGTTCTGCCCCTAATTTCTGCTAACGACGAAATTAATTGCTCCGCTATCTCATTATCCTGAGGATTACCGTTTTGTGCAGATCGTAGATGGGAAATTACTTCATCTAAAACATTTACTGTCTCAGAAATTTGGGTTGTTACTGAAAGTTTATGTTCGCTTCGAGGAACGGTCGCAACTGGACTTTGTAAACCTGTTTCAAACTCAACACTAACCATTTAATTGCTATGTTAGCCCTAAGAAATTGAGATGTAAAGCCTATCAAGTTTCTGTGGGTTTAGGTACACGTAAGCGTTGGATATTACCCGGACTTCCGACTCTAAAGGTTTTTTCACCTGTTAATATCCTGTGAAGTTGCACTAGACCTCTAATCTCCATTGCCGTTTGCAAACCAACAGATTGATTTTGCTGCCAATCAAAACCGATTTCAGAACTCAACTCATCAATTAAATTGCTTTTACCCACGGTAAACGATGCTATCACTTCTTTACGGCTCAACAATTCGCTTCCTCTTCTGAAAGCAGCACTGGGAGTTATAAAGACTCTGTGAAGAATTTTAATGGCATCTTCTCTTGAAAAGTTAAGTTTGTGAGCAGAGAATCCTTCTTCTTTTGCGGCTTTTCTAACAGCTTCCCTGTTTTTGGCAGCATCAAAAATTTCTTTCTTCGTGAAAACATCTTTACCTTCTTCCAGTAGTTGCTGGTCAATTTTTGATGTTAAAAGTTCGCCAAAAGTTCTAAGTCCAACTGGATCCTCTTCACCGCGCACTTGCCCTTTTTCAAGTACTTCTGCAGGTTGGGCTGATACTCCATCTGCAAAAACAACCGGGCCGCGTCTCTCTAGAAACTCTCTCAGCGCATGGCTCATTTGCTCATTAAGATCGAAAGCTGCGGTAATCGCGTCAACATCAATTGATCCGTCATCTCTTAAAGCCTGTTTTATACTTTCTAAAATAATTGAAGACCGCTCGGTAACTTCAATGATTGAATCAGCTATTGCACCCCAAAGACTATTGGCCCCATGTTCTCCATTCTCTGGTGTCATATCAAGAAGTAAAATATTGTGAAATTATATTTTCACAGCCTTAAACTTGTCAAGTATTTGCTAAAATACCAAAAGCGTCTGCAAAAGCCCAACTTTCCAACTCTTTTCTTTTTCCAATAATTTCAACATGCAATCAGTAAATAATCTAAGACAATTTCAATGCAGCCTGAGCACTAGACTCCCCAACTATAATCCTAGCCCGCGCTTCATATTCATCGATAATTAAACGAATGTAAGGCAAAATATCCTCTTTTTCTAAAAATGTGAACATCTTTCTCGGCAACAGAATTGGTTTTCTAATAAACACAGCAAGAGTCTTGTCTTTCTGGGCATTTTTAATAATACCGTCATATACGCTTCTTGGAATATCTTCAGCTCCCACAAACTGGTTGTCTACAACAATTATTTTAACTTTTGTACCACTCAGGAATTCATTCGCTCTTGAAGCAAATGAATCAACAGAATCTTTTCCGTCAGAAATCATTTCGTTGATGCTTCTAAATAAGCTAGCCCAATAAATCGCTCCCAGATCCTCTGCACCATACGTATGAATCCTTTCCAGTTCTTCTCGATCGACTCCTGCAATTGAACCGCTTCCTGAATTTGATTGAAGCGCCAAAATACCTTCTTTGCCGACCATTCTCAGTTCCTCTAAAAATTTAACAAGTGCTGCTCCTGTCAGTTCCTGATGGCTAGGATTAAGAAACCTGTCGCGAATATTAGCATCCAGTGGCACTTCTTCTAAAAATTCTTTTACACTCATTTCAGAAGCAAATTGTACCAGAT
>CAYMGH010000048.1:0-6806 GCA_964389935.1 uncultured Gammaproteobacteria bacterium
CTCTGATCTTCACAATGTCAATGTGACGCTCTACCCAACTGAGCTACGGATCCCCATTGCAAGATCAGACTTTACCACTTGCAATTCACTTTTAACAATTGCGGTAATTAGCCTTGAAGATGGAGCGTTCCCTGTTCGTGAACTTTCATCTGCTTTCCGGAAACCCAGGCCAGCATGCCGGTTGCCCTTTTGGAATTTTGCCTTTGGGCCTGCAAGTCTTTGGCGCTTCTTGATTCTTCTGCTTTGAGTCGAAGAAAGGTTACTATTTTGGTTAGGAACTTAATATCAATAATTCCTACTTTTTTATTGGTGTTTTGCATATGAACTTTAGTTTCCACTCCCGTTGTTTGGGCTAGTTTGGCAATTTCTTCCTTAAGGTGTGTGATTTCCTGTTTGAATTGGGTTTGTTCATTGTCACTTTTCATTTCATATCTTGCGTATTCTTGGCGCATGATACTTGCTACTTCATTAGCCTTTTCTTCGGATCTCTCGTCGTCAGCGGCTTCTGATCTTTCCAGTTCATTTTTTTGCCTGGCTCTTTTCAATTCTTCCTCTGCAAGAGACTTTGATTGTCGGCTGATTGATTTGAAGGGGAAAAGTTCATTTTGGGCTTCGCCAAGAAAAGGCGCTGCTTGAGATCTTAAAGTTTCCAGCGGCTCGCGAGCAATTTTTGCCGCATTTATTGCAGCTTTTTGGGCAGCATTTATACTATTCATTACTGTCTTATTTTACTGCAAATTGTGCCCAAAGTCAAAAAAAGCGAACCTAAAATTTAATATCCAGATCAACTTTCGGGAAGGTCAACTCAGCCGTATCTGTTTCTAACAGCTCAAGGTCATCTTTAAAGGATTTTATTTTGTTTTCAATAAGTTCCTGTTCTTTGTCAACCGGCGTGTCGGAGTTTTGGGTGTCGGGAGTAATGATATCGACAGCCGGTTGAGAGTTTGGCTTAGTACTAAGCGCTATAAAAGCTATATAGATTATCGGGATAATTACAATTAAAGTTAAAATTGCCAAAAATTTAGGCTTGCTGACTATATTCTTAAGGTTTTTTAATTTGTTAACCAGAAGAGCTGGTTTTGGCAGTGAAAAATGTTTTTTAGCTTTGGGTTTTTGAACCTCTTCCGGCTTTTTCCCCTCGGGGGAATTTTCGGCAGTGAAAACCTCTCCTTCCATGGGGTTTATTTCTTGGCTAGTCATATTATTCTCAAAATTTCTTCAAATAAATTTAGAGATCTTCTGAGTTCATCTTTGGCACTTTTTGTCAATTGAAAAACCCTATTTACTCTGGAGGATTTTCGATCAAGTTGTATTTTATCCAGCTCTGTTTTGGCGTCGTTTATATTTGTGTCGACTGCAGCATTAACGTTATCAATTTCTGTCTGCCAATTGTGAACAATTGGCGTATTTTCGCCGGTTGCGCGTGGGTTTACAAAATTGCTGACAGCTTGAGCAAGATTTTTGAAATTGGCGTGGACAGACTGGGTTTTAGCGATCTCGTAAGTGCCGATAACTTTATCAGCTTTAGGCAATAGAGATGTATCCAGCCTGATTTTTAATTCTGCAGCAATTGGCGGCAGTTGTTCGAGCGCAGTCGTTTTTTGGATATCCGACCAATTATTCTGCAAGTAATTTGTTTCCCCGTCCAAAAGATTAAACATGTCACCTCTACTAAAAGTAGAATTTTGCCAGTTGATTGTGTTGCCGAATTCTTTGACAACATGCAATTTGTTGGCAAGCAAGAAATTGGTTTCCACCAGATAATTTTTAGTGCTTTCAAAAGCTTCTTTTTTAGCGGTTGCTGTCTGGAAAGCTTCGTAACTGGCCTTTTTTGTCAGGTAATCATTCCTGGCCTCGTTGTACTTTTTAAGCTGGATTGAGTACTCCTCTTTAGTCTTTTCAAAAGAGGTTTGGCTGTAGATGTTGGCTGAATGCTTAATGCTGAAAGCTAAAAGCATGATTATGAATATAGAGAAATATACGAAGCGTCTGGCTTTAAGCTTTAAGCTTTTAGCGTAAATACTGGACATTAACTAGATTTTAGCCCAGCTAGATATTAATCTCTAGTCCGTCGTAGGCTATATGAAAATTGGAGTCTGCATTTTGTTTTAGGTAATTCTCAAGATGCTGGTGTGTGCCGGTTTTGTGGCCAATATGAATAAAGTAGGTATTTTTGATCTTAAAACTTTTGGAAAAATGTATGCCGTCTTTTATGGAAATATGACCAGGACCTTGGCCAATTTTATCTAAAGATGAACCATCAATTGCCCAATAGTCTCCGTACTTGATTGTTTTTTCCTGCGAGGGAAGGATAAGGTTAAAATCGGTGATGTAGATAAATATTTTGCTTTCTTTAAATTTGATACCGAATGCAGGAGTTTTTCCGTGAATAACCGGAAAATACTCGACCTTAACTCTGTTGAGAAGAAAAGACTCGTTTGGTTTAACAATTTTAACTTTAAGATTCTTTCTATGGGGTCCTATAAGGTTGTTGATTTTGGAAACGAGCTCTAAAGTTACTATAATTTCGATTGGCTGATTGTTGTTGTAGATATGTGTTAGATCCCAAAAACCCATGGTGTGATCAGGATGTTCGTGTGATAAAACAACGTATTTGATCTTGGCTGGGTCAACGGCTTTAAGATGCTGGTAAGTATCAGGGCCGGCATCCACCAAGATTTCATCGTTTATAAGTAGTTGCGTGCGTGTTCTGGTGTCTTTTGGATCTTTTGATGAGCAAATTTCGCACTTACAGCCAAGGCGCGGCAGTGGCCAGCCTGCAGATGTACCCAAGAATTTAATTTTCATTCAAGTTAGATTAATGGTAAAATTTTAGCACGTTTTAGCCGAGGTGGCGGAACTGGCAGACGCGCACGATTTAGGATCGTGTACCGCAAGGTGTGCAGGTTCGACTCCTGTCCTCGGCACTATCTGGATTTGAAGCTTCTATCTACTGCTTGTTTGTGGGCTTGCCATTCGATGGAATCGTCGAGAGACTTTAGGTTAATTTTTCCGTAGCGGCGTTCCAGGGCTTTTGCGATTAAGTAATCTGCAAAATGAGGGTTTTTGGGAAGGAGCGAGCCGTGGAGATAGCAGCCGAAAGCGTTTTTGTAGATTGCGCCTTCGGTTTTATCTTCCCCATTGTTGCCTGCACCTTTGACCACAGTTCCTAGTGGTTTAAGATTTTTGCCTAAATAAGTTTTGCCGGAATGGTTCTCGAAACCAATTAAATGATTGGTTGGATGGTTGGATGGTTGGATGGTTGGATAGGTTCTGTTAATTTCTGATTGGATGTCTGGGTGAATTTTGATCAGTAAATTTTGGATCATGCGATCATCTGATCCTTGTGTGTGTGCATCGAAAAGTCCGATGCCTTTGATCATTTTTCCGTCTTTTGTCTTGAAATAATTTTGAAGAAGTTGGTAACCTCCGCAAACTGACAGTAAAACTGCACTGTTCTCTACTGCTGTTTTAATTAGGTCCTTTTTCTTTTGTAAGTCATGAGCAACAATAAGCTGTGTTTTGTCCTGTCCTCCGCCGAAAAAGAAAAAATCCCAGCCAGAGGCTGGTCCGCCTTTGGCGGAAAAGTCAGGAGTCGATAGCGAATCACCAATACTGACATTGGTAACACTGGTTTTAATCCCGCGCCACTCGCATCTTTTTTTTAAAGTGATTATATTTCCGCCGTCGCCATAGGTATCCATAAGGTCGGGATAAAGATGACAAATTTTTAAACTTAGTTTTGGTGCCATTTTTCTTGACGAGCAAGTTTTGAAAGGATTTTCTGAGTTTCGAGGAGAGCCGTATAGGTTGGAAGTACAATAAGAGTATCTTTATTGTTCAAACTGGCGAGTGCTTGCCTTATTGAGTAATTAATTTGTTTATAAACATTTTTGTTACTCAATTTGAATCCTGCATATTTTAGCCGATTTACCAGATCCCATGACCGCGATCCGGAAATAAAAATATTGCTGACTTTTTTGGAAATTATTTCCCAATTTGTATCCCAGATCCAGGAAACATCTTTGCCGTCGGCGATTTTGTCATTTAAGATAACAAGAATATTTAGTTTTTCTTCCAAAGAAATAGTCTTAAGTATTTCGTTAGCTCCTGTTGGGTTTTTTACGAGGAAAACGATTACTTCTTTTCCGCTAACAGTGAATTTTTGGTATCTGCCAAATGCTGATGAAAACTGCTGCAGAGTGGTTTTGATAAATTTGACGTCAAGATTTTCGCTATAAGCGACTGCGCTGGCTGCAAGTATATTGTAAACGTTGTAGAGACCGGGAATGTTTAAATTTAAACGAGTGTTTTGGTTATTTAGCTCAAGTTGTATAGAAGTTTTGAAGCCTTTTTCAAAAATCAAATTACTAGCCAGAATTATCGGTGTGGATCGCTTTAGCGAACAGGAGGTACATGAGTAATGTCCCATGTGGGCGGAAAAAATGCTTGTGTAAATTAGTTTCGCGCTGCAATTCGGGCACTGCTTAATATCGGAAACGTTTGTTGTTTGGGGCAGGTTAACTTTTTTATCCTCAATTCCGAAGGTTGTAATTTTCCCTTTAACAAATTTTTCAAGGTACTTTATACCCGGATCGTCTTCGTTTAATACAACTTGAGTTGTTTTGGGTAAGCTTGAAAGCATTTTTTGCCAGGATTTTCTAATTGAATCGACTTCCCCGTATCTGTCGAGCTGATCTCTGAATAAATTCAGAAGTACTAGAGTTTTTGGATTTGTATCTTTTATAACCTGTGGAAGTACGGCTTCATCTATTTCCCAAAGAGCGATATTGCAATCTACTTTTCCCAAAGGTGAGGAGTTGTTAATAAATGTGGAAGCGAGGCCCCGAAGCAAGTTGGAACCCTGTCTGTTGTGAATTATTCTGTATTTAGTAGAAAGTAAATCTGAGATGATTCGGGATGTTGTGGTTTTTCCGTTTGTGCCGCTGATTATTATTGAACCATTGGTTATATGCTTTGAAAATTTTTTGACAAAATCCGGATCAAAACTTAGTGCATAGAGGCCGGGAGCTGCGGTTGCACCGGAACCTTTCAATTTAAGAACGAAAGCTGTAATTTTTCCAACAATCAGAGCAAGGTAGAATCTTAAGTCCATATTAACGAACTTTAGAGGGTTTCCATTTGGGAGAAGAAGGAGTTGATGTCCTCTGCCCACTTGCCACCTGTGTATACTTGAGGAGGAGCGTAAACCGTCATTATTTGCTCAGGCGTTATCAAGCCTTTGGTAATGTAATTATTTTTTAGGGTTTTACCAACAGTTTCTATTGCGTATTCCCAAGAAGAAAAATTAGTTCTGCCGTTTTCCCAGCCCCAGGCGTTGTGGGTAACTTGGCCAGTAGCTGTGCCGCCTCCGGATTCTTTCATAGCTATTGCCGGTATGAGTCTATAGTCAATGCCATATTTATCCGAGATTTCAACAATGTATTGTGAATAAGGTTCAAGCGGGGTTTTTGAGAGGAACTTGCTGACAATATAGGGTCTCAAGTCGTTGATTTGTGTGCCCAATACCTGGCCTTGGATATCGTTATTTATTTCAAATTCATTGGCAGAGATTGAAGGATAAACATCAAGCAAATTTTGGCTAGCATTTTGTTTAGCTGAGTAAAAGATGGTGGAGATAAGCAGTATGGGTGTTAAAACAAACCACAACACTAAAAAGACTAAGTTTTTAGCCATAAAGCGGTATATTCTTACTATTACATTTGAAGGGGCAGGTGTCAAACATTTTTTATGGAAATCTACGAATTTTTCCTGCATAAGAAAATGGGCAGGAAGTGTGAGCGGGTTATCGTACGATGTTCGGACCTATTATACCAATTTGGAGTTTACAGAACTAGAGTTCTACCGAAAAACTTTTGAGGCTATTTAATATATCGGATTTCAAAAAACCCTTTATATTTTTGAAAATCGATCCTTGCATTCGAAAAAATGGTGTTCTCTCCCAGTATGCACGGCCAAAGTATAGGATTTTTAGCAACGTGGAACGAGAATTTGAATTCGTAACCATCAATAACTACATTAAATAATGTTGTCACGTCCCAGTATTCAAAAGCTGATCCAACACCACTGCCTTCACGCCGCTCAAAGTTTCGTGTATTTATATTAAGAGCAGGTGCAAAATCCGGATGCAGTATTGAATGACTCGCTCCAGAGTCTACGAGGCAAGGAATCTTCTGATTTGGCATGAAGTCCAAAAACGTAATGTCGAGAATTGGCCACGGTGTTTTCTCTGGAGGAAAAGTTCGATAGTAATTTTTTACGGCAGGGCTGGATAAGTTTAAAATTGGCACCCTATGTAGTTGGAATAATCTTTGGAAGCCGTCATTATGTAACCCTTTGGATTGCCCAATTCTCTGATCTTTTCGTTTAATAGCAATAAGGATTTAGCTTTAGCAACAACTCGTTTTTGGTCTGCGGAAATTAATACCCAACCGGATGTTACATTACTTAACAACCTAGAATAATCAACTGGTTTTTTTACAGCCACCTTCACCTCCTCGAATGGGAATTATAACACACCAATTCCACTATATCAGAGTTTGAGGGCACTGAGCGCTTAGTAGACGATCTTAGAACCTATTTTAGTACGATTGAGCTTGAAGAGAAAGAAAATTACAGGCAAGTTTTGTAATATTAACAGGGCTCAGATTTTGTCCATTTAAAGACGAAGAAGTTTTTGAATTAAAAGACCGAGAACCCAATATACTATCGCAGCTGCGATAAGAAAGATTGAAAAAAATACGAAATAAGTTATTAAATCGGATTTGAAATAGCTGCTACAAGTA
>CAYMGH010000049.1:0-177 GCA_964389935.1 uncultured Gammaproteobacteria bacterium
ATTACAGCTGTATTTCTGACAATATTTTTCATACAGTGTAATAATAATTGGCTGCGGATGAATTGTCAAATATTGAGTTCATGTCTATACTTGATCCATCATGTTAACTCTCACCCAAAATTACTTAACCCGCGGGTTTTGGGGGGATGAGGCTTGGACTTCTTTAATTTCGCAGCT
>CAYMGH010000049.1:187-6795 GCA_964389935.1 uncultured Gammaproteobacteria bacterium
GCTTCCCTATGTGCAGATGTTAAAAACTACGGCTGCGGACTTTCACCCGCCGGGTTACTATACTGTAATCGAGCTTCTTTACAAATTTGTAGCGCCGACCGAAATTAACACCAGAATTGTCTCAATTATTTTTTATTTGCTGACGATTTTTTTGGTGTACAAATTGGCATCTTATGCCTCTGGATCCTTTTCCCCTGTCATCCTGAACGACAGTGAAGGATCTCGAGATTCTTCGTCTTCGACTCAGAATGACAGAAAAGAACTCTTGGGTCTAAACAACTTCGGACTGATATCGGCTGTAGTAGTTGCTGCTAACCCGATTTTCTTTACCTATGCCTTTGAAGCCCGTAATTACACCATGTTTGCTTTCGCTGCAACGGGTTCCATTTATTATTTGGTTAAGCTATCTGTGCACCTTGGAGGTGAAATAGCTTCACACCTCGGGGAAAAATTGCAATTGATGGGAGCATTTGTATTTTTTTCCGCATTGGGAATTTATACGCATTATTACATGTTTTTTGTACTGGCTTCGCAGTTTTTCTATATTCTGCTATTTGACCGGAAAATTCTTTTAAGAATGACCATTCTTTATGCGGTTGTCGGAGTAACTTATTTGCCGTGGATTCCGTTTTTGTTTGGCCAACTGACATCAGTTGGCGAAAGTTATTGGATCGGAGGGATTAATGCAAGAACACATTTTGAAGCGATTTTAAGAATATTGGGCGGCGAGAATAAAACAGTCTTCAGGCCAATTTTATTTTGGCTTTCGACAATTCTATTGCTGATTGGCATTGGCCAGCATTCGCTTCGCCACAGGTTCGAAAAACAATACTTACTAATTTGGTCATGGACGATTATTCCTTTCATATTGGCAAGTTTGCCGGGCTTGAGAATCGGCGAATTTACACTTCCTTACCGCCCGATATTTTTCTGGCGATATTTAATTCCGGCATCAATTCCACTGGCGATGGTTATGGTCCACACTGCCCAAAAATTCCCAAAAAATTTGATGATAGCATCAGTCGGGGCTTTGATTGTTTTAAGTGTGGCCGTTGATGCGAACACTTTCATGCGGTATCCGCACTCTTTTAAGCAAGTGTACGAGCAAGATGTGTCGCCAGAGATTAAAAAAGGAGACGCGATTGTAACGGTACTGCCCTCTTTTGCCGAAGTTTTATATTATAGAAACCGTAATAGTCTGGAAAATGATTTAATAGTGTCATCCGAAGGGCTGGTGCAGTTTTCCGGAAAAAGTTTATTGGATGCTTATGTAGAAAACGGCGTGGTGACTATTGAGGAAGCGCCGGATAGAAAATATTTTGAGATGAGGCGTGGTGATAGCGGACCAATCGTTGAAATTAAGCATAATTGATCTAATTAACCTAATTAATAAATTGTGAAGTCTCTAACCAAATATCTAATCCGCGAACATATCTTTCTATTCATAATTCTGCTTGCTATTTTCGTGATGCGATTTCCTTCGCTTTTTGAACCATTCTGGTACGGCGATGAGGGAATTTTTGCGGCGGTAGCCAGAAATTTGAATTTGGGCGGAGTGCTTTATGAAACTGCGTGGGATAACAAACCTCCAATGATTTATTTGACATATCAGGTAATTTTTAACATCTTTGGAGTTTCAATGTTCTGGTTGAGACTTGTAACCATTGTCGCGGTGCTGACAACCGCTGCCATTATTTATGAAATTGCTCAAACAACTATTGGAGTTAAAAGAGCATTAGTGGCAACATTCACTTTTGGACTTTTGACTTCTTTGCGGCTAATTGAAGGGAATTTGGCGCTAACAGAAATTTACATGATCTTGCCGATTACTCTGGCGATGATGATCGCTATTAAGAGAAAGTTTGATTACCCATCGCTTTTTATTGGCGGCATATTGTTCGCGATTGGGTCCTTATATAAGCAGGTCGGAGCTCTGGAAGCTGCGGCCCTGGGCATATTTTTGTTTTTGGAAAGCAGGACTTTTTTTGATTTTGTTAAAAAAGGATTTATTCTAACTATTGGATTTTTGATTCCATACACAGTCGCCGTTTTATATTTTGCGCCAAAAAATCTACTTAACGATTATATTTTCGCTGCTTACACCTACTACCAGATTTACCTGGACGAGAGCCCTCAATACCAAATCTTTATAAACATTTCCAAAATTTTGCCGATTGTGGCTACAGTTAGCTACGGAGTTTGGCAAAAGTACAAGTTGAAAAAAGTTGAGGTAACACATTTGTTTTTTTTGTGGGCTGCTTTTTCTCTTCTGGGAAGCTATTTCAGCGGCCGAACCTACGGCCACTATTTAGTGCAGGCAGTACCCGCAATTTCACTTTTAATCGCATCTATTTCGTGGCCGATTAACTTAAACAAGGCGCGAATAGTTTTTGCTGTAGCTTTTTTTGTCCCACTATTAATACTGACAAGACTATTATTTTCTGATTTTCTTTCGGGCGGGCCGATTAACCAACTGAAGTACTGGCAAAATTTTATAGCTTTTGCATACGGCAATAAAGGCTTAAACGAATATAACGACTTTTTTGATGGTAACGTAAATACAATTATGGCGCTTGCTGATTCAATCGAGAAATCCGGACAAAGAGGCGAGACTATTTATATTTGGGGAGATTTCCCATGGCTTTATGCCATTGTTGATGCGCAGAATCCCTCAAGATATGTGACATCTTTCCATGTTTTCGGTGTTCCTAATGGCCCGGAAGAAGTGACGGGCGACCTGAATGCTAATTTACCTGAGTTAATAATAAAGCCTGAGCATTCCATTGGATATTTTAAAGAGCTTGAGATGCTAGTTGCTACCCGTTATACTTTGATCGCTAAAGTTGAAACTGCAGAAGTCTTCCGATTGAGGTGAGTAATTTATGTCCAGCCAAACAGTTAAGGTAAAGTCTTCAAGATTCGGATTTCGATACGAAGCCCAAGAGCGGATTTATTCTGACAGGCTTGTCTTCTTTGTCTTTATATTCTGTGTGCTTTCAACGCTCATTCAATCTGCTCTTATTTTGATTAATTGGGGGAAATTGCCACCGGCAATCCCAATATTTTATTCAAGGCCTTGGGGTGAGTTAATGTTAGGTGCGCCAGCCTTCTTGTGGATTTTGCCAATAGTTACTGTTGCCTTCGTGCTGACGAATTATTTTATAGCTTTGTTTCTAATCCAATCACAGTATTTTTTAAACAGGGTTTTAATTGTTTTTAGCGCAATTATCGCCTTGGCAACAGTCTACGATACAGTAAGGATAATCGGGCTTTTAGCATGAACTTTTTGCTGCCTTTTGTGATTGCCTTCGCATCTTGCCTAGTTTTGACACCGATAACTGCCAATTTGGCGAGAAAATTTCATTTGGTTGATGACCCTAAGAAGAGAGAACATCCGGCTACAATCCACAAAAGAATAACTCCGAGGGCCGGCGGTGTCCCAATGTTCTTGGCGTTTATGCTGGCAACAATTTTAGTGATTCCACTAACAAAACAGCTTGCCGGAATACTAATCGGAGGAGCAATTTTAATTCTTATCGGAGTATTGGACGATAAATACGATCTTTCCAGCGGACAAAAACTATTGGGGCAAATTTTGGCAGCCATTATAGTTGTGGGCAGTGGCATCGGGATTGCTTTCATTACTAACCCACTCTATTTTTTGGGTGGGGCTTTTGAACAGGTAATCAGGCTTGACTCAACACGATATATTTTTGATTTTTTCGGTACTCACTCACTTGTAGTTTGGGCAGATCTATTTGCATTGTTTTGGATTGTTTGGGTAATTAATATGGTCAATTTTTCTGCAGGTGTTGACGGACAAATGCCGGGGGTGGCACTAGTAGCGCTACTGGTTATTTTTATTACCTCACTGCGATTTTTCCCGGCCGACCAAAACCAGCTTATTGTCTCGCAAATTGCTTTGATTGGCGTTGGCGTAACTCTGGGATTTTTATTTTTCAATTTTTACCCGGCAAAAATTTTCCCCGGTGATTCGGGTTCATATTTCTTGGGTTTTTTAATAGCAGTTTGTGCGATTCTTTCGGGTGCCAAGGTAGGAACAGCAATACTGGTTATGGCTGTACCTCTGATTGACGGGGTATTTACGGTAATTCGCAGGCTGGCTTCCGGCACTTCCCCATTCTTGGGAGATCGCAAACATTTACACCATAGACTACTCGAGCTTGGTTGGGGCCAAAGAAGGATTGCGTTGTTTTATTGGCTGCTGTGTGCTATTTTAGGAGCGATCGCGCTCGTTCTGCCTACAGTTGAAAAACTGTTTGCAGGAGTTTTAGTTGCGATTATAATTGTGGGAGGACTATTGTGGCTAAATATGAGTTTACCTCAAAGGGACCAAAAATAATTTGGCTTCCTTTTTGGATATTAGTTTCCGCAAGACCCAGACAATGGCTAAAAAATTTAGCTCTTTTTGCCCCTTTGGTTTTCGAAGGTTCATTCTTTGACCCCGACAGGTTTTCCCTGGTATTTTATGGTTTTGTTATTTTCTGCATTATTACTTCCGGAACTTATCTCCTAAACGATGTGATTGACCGCGAAAAAGATAAAGCACATCCATTTAAAAGTAAGCGGCCGATTGCAGCAGGCAGAATCAATCCATTAATTGCGCTGCTAGTTGGAGTTGGGGCTTTAGTTTTTGCAATAAGTTTAGCCAGTAAAATTTCAGCCTTTTTTACATTTGCATCTCTTGCATATATCGGCTTGCAAATTATTTATTCGCTTTTTCTTCGCGCTTACATGCTTCTTGATGTGATGGCGATTGCTGCCGGATTTTTGCTCAGGGTATTTGCCGGTGCAGTAATAATTGATGCTCATGTAACCATTTGGTTCATCCTGACCGTTGCCTCGCTATCGCTGTTTTTGGCTATAGGAAAAAGGAGAAGTGAGAGAACCTTGTTAGCAAGCGCCGGTTCGAAAACGCTGGAGACAAGAAAAATACTTGCGCATTACCCCGAAAATCTACTGGATTCGCTAACGGTTATGTTTGCGACAGCAACCTGGTTTTCGTATACGATGTTTACTTTCCTGCAGCCTCCCCCGTTTGCAAATCCGTCGGTACTCATCTTGTTTGGTGATTTTTTGCCCAGAACTTTCCTCGCCTCCAAATGGCTGATGGCAACTGTGCCTTTTGTTATTTACGGTGTGATGCGCTATTTGTACGTAATTTATGAGAAAAAAGAAGGTGAGTCGCCTGAGCGAGTTCTTTTAAATGATTTGCCACTGCTTGCGTCTGTAGTCATTTGGACCAGCCTTGTTTTTGTGGTTATTTATGGAGGAGATATCTTGCCGGTTAAAATTTTAAGGCTTTTGCAGTAATTAAATACGGCTCCCCAATGTGAGCGCACTTATGACTTATTTTCTGGAGACTGAGGAGGAGTTTGAACCGATATTTGTGTGAGAGTATCGATTATTTTATATGTACCATCGGCACATCAATAGTAGCACCTTCTTGAAATTGATCGAGATCACTCTGTAATTCTTTGCGAAGATTTGTTTCCACTTCTTGTGCTGCTTGCTGACCTAAAGTCTTTTCAATCTCGGCAATGTATGGCCTGTTTGCTTCCATTAGTTGGTCAATTGATGGTTTTGAAACAACTAACTGTATTGTGTGGTGTTCAACTTTTGGTCCAGTATCTTGCTCAGTCATTTATTCAAAGATAGCTTTCGAGCTAAATTTAAACAGTAAATACAGATGGCAGATGTATAACTCTTGGTTCTTCAACTTTGTGCATAAAGATTGGTCGCTCATCGTGATTTGAGTAAGCATCTTTAACAACTACACCTAAATCTGAATCGTGTACTACAATCTGCCCACCAATAACGGCAATGTATTCACCTGGATATGTTTGCAGTAATGTTAGTAAATTATCTCTGAACCATTGGTGATCAGCTTCAAAATGAGGATTTTCTTTCATTTACCTTCTTCAGAGTAATTATAACTCGCATTGCAAGTCGGGACGATTTTCGAACTTTATTCGTAGAAAAGCTCTGCTTATTTTGCTGATTTTAGTTCTTTATCAACTTTCTCAGCCAAAAAAATCTTAATCAGTGATTGATAAGGCACATCTTTGGCATTTGCAAGTTCTTTTATTCTCGCAAGTAGATACTTGGGCAACCTTAGGGAAATAGACTCTGTTGATGGCTTCAAGTTTGGGAAAATTACCTGTTCGGCTTTAGACCAATCTACATAATCAGTAGAATCATGGGTAGCCCAGAATTCTCTTTCCTCATCCTCGGTCTTAAATCTTGGTATTAATTTTAGCTTTTTCATAGTACCCCCTTTCTTTCTTGTTCATATCTCTTGCAGAGACTATTCGTACTTTTCTATTCCTAATAGTAAAAGAGATAAAAAGTAATCTATCTTTCTTTGTCCTGCCGAGTACCTGAAATCTCTGTTCATGTTGTGAATGTTCTCTATCTCTGTTTAACAACAAAGGCTTGTTGCTAAAAGGTTCTTCGCTTTCCTGATTTGCTACATTGTGCTTGATTAAATTCTTATCGATATTACCATCATCCCACTCGAATTCAATCGGTTCAGGTAATATCTTCACAAACAAAGTATATTATGGTAATATACAAAAGTCAACCTC
>CAYMGH010000050.1:0-1467 GCA_964389935.1 uncultured Gammaproteobacteria bacterium
TAATGGACATTATCATGGGAGACCAGACCCTGTTTTTGGGAAGAGTCGGCAATTCCTGGAAAATAATCGACCCCATAGAAAAAATTTGGCAGCAAGGCAATCCAAAGCTGGAAATTTACGAACCGGGCAGTTGGGGACCGGAGGCTGCGGACAAATTAATTGAAGCCGACGGCCGCCAGTGGCTCGCCCCGCTTTTAACGATTTGTAAAATTTGAGAAGGTCTTTATGCCGAGACTAACGCAGATATTTCTTCTTCTAGTTTGACCCTTAAGAGACTAAAATCAACATTTCAGATTCCTAAAGTTGCTCTCAAAGGAACTAATACTGAGCGCTCAAATTCAATTACGTTTTCTCCATTTTGATTTAATCCGTCAGTCCTGGCAACAACTAAACCATGTGTTTCTTTTTTCTGGCCTTGCCACTCACCAACCCTTACCACTTTTGAGACTGCACTGAGCGTGTCACCGGGATAAACGGGCAAATTATGTTTCACATACGCTGCGCCCAAATTTATTCCATTCCATGAAATCTCTGCGCGTGTTAGCTGAAATACCAGTGCAAATACAATCGGTCCAGGTAGTATCTCTCTTCTAAACCCCAGAGACCTCGCGTAAAACTCATTCGTATGAATCTGCTGATCAGAAAAGCCAAGCGTTTTAACCAATTGATAAAATTCATCACCATGTAAAGTGATCGTTCTAAAATGTTCTAATTGTTGGCCAGGAGAAAATTGTTCAAAGCAAAGTCTTTCTTTTACTCGCTCACTCATGGTGAAAAATTATAACATGAAGATTATTTCTTCTTCACTTCATGCCCGCCGAAGGCATTACGAAGGGCAGCAACAAGGCGCGCGGCGAAGCTAGCAGAAATATTTTTATCTGTTTTTGATTTTTTGCGAAATTCAAAAGATCCTTCAATTATATTAACCGGAACATTAAGTTTTTTAGCCTCATTAATCGTCCATTCACCTTCTCCGGATGCATCAATCACTCCATCAAGTTGTTCCAACTTTGGATCTTTTTCCAAAGATTCAACTGTGCGATCCATCATAAATCCCGAAACCAAAGTTCCTTTTGTATAAAGCTTGGCAACTTTAACTAGGTCCAAATTATAAGGAGATTTTTCCAAAACCCCAAAGCCTTCACCAATTGACTGCATATAGCCGTATTCAATACCGTTATGGACCATCTTCACAAAATGCCCTGCTCCGCCTTCACCAAAATACTCATGTCCGCCATCGGGTTTAGCTAGTGTATCTAATATTGGCTTAATATGACCATATGCGCTCCTGTCTCCTCCAACCATCAAAGGATATCCGTCACGGGCTGCAATCACTCCACCGCTAACTCCGATTCCCAAAAACCTAATCCCCTTCTGCTTAAACTCTTCAAATCTTTTTTGCGTGTCTGGATAATGTGCATTGCCTCCATCAATCAGGATATCACCAGCCTCGACGTCATCCTCGAC
>CAYMGH010000050.1:1567-6618 GCA_964389935.1 uncultured Gammaproteobacteria bacterium
GCCGGAAGCATCAACCAGATTATTCTTGGTTTCTCCAGCTTTTTAACTAAATCTTCAATTGAACCCGCAGCAATCAACTTGTCATTAATACTTTGACCTGAAACCTGAGTCCTGAGCTCTACAATCTTCTCCTCTGTCCTGTTCCAAACAACAACCTCATGCCCGCCTTCAAGAAGCTTGATAACCATGCGACTACCCATTTTCCCGAGGCCTATAAATCCAAGTTGCACTATATTACGATAATTTTAAATGTTTTAATTTTGATAAGAAAATATTATAGAAAAATATTTTGAAAAATTTAGATTTCATTTCAAATTTTAAATTTAAAATTGAAAATTATAATGTAATGTCTGTCACCAAATGAGCAATTGCCCGGCATTTTCTAAAAAACACCGCCGGATATTTCTGAATATCGTTTTCATTTGCACTTAACATTATCGACAAAGCTTCCCTTTTTTCCTGACCAAACATCATAATTACAAAACTTGTGAATTCGCCAAGAGCCTTCAGTGTCATAGTCACCCTCTGGGGATACTCATCGTCCACCATTTCACTAACTACGTATGCCGGAGTCCTCAAAGCTTTTGAGTGCGGAAATATTCCGGCTGTATGGACATTGGCGCCCACACCCATAATCCCTACCTTTTCCTTGTATTTGGCAAGGAGCGTCCGAACAGTCTGGTCATAATTTCGTTCGGTCTGCTCAATGCTGCTTCCGTCTAAAATTTTATGGAACTTAACTTTTTTGCTCGCCAAATAATCAATCATCCCAAAATTTTTAACCAGTAATTCGTTGCTGTTTTTATGAAACGGCAAACCATAGCGTTCGTCTACCATGCAAACTTCGGCAAGTTTAATATCGGCATGGTCAACAATCATTTTTTTGTAATCGTTGGAGCTTCCGCCGGAAATTGCCAATAGCGTATCCTGCCCCACTAAACCCAAAAGAAGTTCATGGGCCTTAATTTGCCCTTCGTCACGACTTGTAACTTTAGCAAGTTGAATCATTTTGCTTGTTTCCAGATAGATCCTTCTTTTGTATCTTCAATTGTTACTCCCATTTTAATTAGCTTTTCGCGGACTGCATCTGCCTCTTTAAATTTACCACTCTTTCTCAACTCCTCGCGCTCACTTATTAATTCTTTAGCTCCTTTAGGTAAGGCTGCTTTCTTAACCTTAGCAATACCTAGACTCAAAACTTCGTCAATTTTCAATAGTGTCTGATGCTTGGCGTGAGTCGGGTAATCACTTTTTACCATCTTTCGCATGACCGAAATTGCTTTTGGTATATCCAGATCACTGTTAATCGCTTTTTTAAATTCCCCTTCAAATTCACTACAACTCATTCGAGTCTGAAGACTCTCCGAGTCTGAACGACCTATTTTTGGCGCATCCCACATAGAAACTTCACGTCTTAAATTGTTAAGGGAATTTTGGCAAGCCTGCAAACTTTCCCAGGTAAAATTTAATTTAGATCGGTAATGGGCTGTAAAAAATAAATAGCGGAGGGCAATGGGCTCAAACCCTTTTTTCTCAATATCTGCAAGCGTAAAAATATTTCCCAATCGCTTAGCCATCTTTTCACCTTCAACTAAAAGATGTTCTCCCTCAAGCCAATAATTCACAAATCTTTTGCCACTTGCTGCTTCACTCTGGGCAATTTCATTTTCGTGGTGAGGAAACAGCAAATCAACTCCGCCAGTGTGAATGTCGATTGTGCGACTTCGTTCGGGATGGAATGTATCTCCATCAAATGCATCATCCAGATATTTTAAAGACATGCCACTACATTCAATGTGCCAGCCGGGCCTGCCAACACCCCATGGCGAATCAAACGCTTCACCGCGACTTTTTGCGTCAGCTGATTCTTTTTTCCAAAGCGCAAAATCCGAAGGGTTTTCTTTATCGTATTCGTCCACATCAACGCGTGCCCCAGCTTTGACTCCTTTAACATTGGCACCGGAAAGTTTGCCGTAATCTTTAAATTTGGAAATCGAAAAATAAATTGATCCTGCTTTTTCATAGGCAAAACCTTTCACCAAGAGCACTTCGATTATTCGAATAATTGGAGTGATGTGCTCCGTTGCCCTTGGGTATTCGTCTGCTTTTAAAATATTTAGCTTTCCAAGATCGACAAAAAATGCACCTGTGTATTTTTTTGCCAGCTCACTAATCCCAATATTATTGTCCCTAGCCCCTTTTATTATCTTGTCGTCAATATCCGTTAAATTCATTACGTGCTTAACTTTGTAGCCGTTAAAAACTAAAGCGCGCTTGAGGATATCCTCGAAAATAAACGTGCGCCAATTGCCGATGTGCACATAGTCATAAACAGTCGGCCCACAGGTATAAAGCCCGACGGTTTTAGCTATTGATTTAAATTCCTCAACTTTTCGGGAAAGAAAATTGTAAAGTTTTAACACGCTATTATTGTAACAAATCACAAATTTAAGCTTATAGTTTTGACTATACTATATAATTCTGCTATCATGCTAAGATTATGACTAGAGACCGAATGAGACCCGCTGCCGAAACTAACGAAAGCCGCCCAGAATCCAAAGAGTTAAACCGAGAAAATATCGAAAGATATATTGAGGGCTGTGAAGAAATAGCAGTAAGACTAGATACCATTATCCGAAATGTCGCTGAATCCGGAAAAAGACCCGTGATTCTAATCCCTTCAAGAGGCGCAGTGCCCATTTTCATTCTAGCAAGAAGGTTTTTGAACGAGATTCAGGCAGAAGGTTCCTACTTGGCAGATCGCAATGCCAAATATTACCCTGAAGGAATTTTTAATTTTCTAGAGGGAAAAGAGGAACAAAGACCAGATGATCAGACAACCGTCGACGTTGTACTATTTCCTTTTACTGCTGACGTTTCTCTAGGAAGCGCTGACGACGAAACTCTGGCCAGAGAACTAAGAAACTCTTGTACCAGATCTGTATTGCAAATCGTCAAGGGTCGCGATTTTGGACTTCATGATCTCGAATGGTACGAATTTTTAATGGAAAAATTAAACAAAGTACCAGACGATCCAGAACAATTGAATCCCAAAAATATTGTCGCATCCCTAGAAAGTTTTCCAGTAAGAGAAGACACGCAAATAATACTTATAGATACTGTTATATCCGGCAGGGCAGCCAATGACATCACAAACGCTTTTAAAACTCTTGGTCATACAGTTATTCCGCTTCTTGCTGTAGATAACTCTAAGGAAGTAAAATTCAATCCACAAAGAAAATCGGAAATTCAAGGTACTCTTGAGCCAATCTGGGAACTCCTACCCGAAAATCACATTTTCGTTGAGTTTCCTCTTATAACTGAAGATAGAGGTTCTGCACTTCTTGGAGTTTTAGCTTTGAATTTTATTAATTTTAACAAGGGGGGCGTTTTTCACAAAGTAAATCGCCGATTCGATTCCGACTTTAGACCTCAAAGCTGTGTTTGGGCACTGCCACCAAAATCTGCTAGAAATGATTATTTGGTTAATTTTAGACAATTCATAGAAGCGGCATGGAGTTGCCGAAACGGCTCACGTAACCCCTGCACAGACCAAGATATCGAAAAATTAAAAGCTCAAACTAAGCCTCTAACAGCTAGACACGACGCCCCAACTTACGCACAAGTAAACGAAGTAGTTACTATTGACAATGAGTCTGCACTCAAAGAATCAGCTTCGCATATAGTTTCTGTTAGGCTCCCCGAAAAAACTGCTAATCAGTGGATTACTGAATTTTCCACTAAACCACCTCACTCTTGACCAAAATTTCTGCCAATTTCAGCTCTGGTTTTGGCAATTTGGGGGCTGGTTGTTCTCTGAGCAGCAGCCACTCGCACTTCATTTAACTCCTCAAGCTTTTCAGCTTCCTCCTGCTGCTTTTCCCGCTGCGCTTCCATTTGTTCCTGTTTTTTCTTTCTCAGGTAATACTCTTCGTATATTGCCTTTACCTTTGCTTTTTGCTCCTCTTCCGCAACTTCGCTGAATTTATCATCGGCTTTGGCAAGTTCCTTGATGTCATTATGTTTAAGATCAGCGTTGTCGCTGTGGCCAAGAAGTTGCGAAAAAGCACTCTTGCCGATTTTTTTAAGCTCCTCAGCAAGTCCACTGCCGGCCTGATGGGCACTTTCGGCAACACCCGCAGCAACATTCCCTGCATCCATAGTTCCAATATAAACCAAAAACCATAAACAAGAAACTATAAACAACCTACTCATGAAATCTCACACCCTTACTCAACCCTAATGCGAAGTCTTAAAGCTTCCAAAACATGGCGGAGACAACTCAACCAACAATTCGAAACCTACTAACAGCATTAGTTGGCGAAGACTTGAGCGAGGCGAATATAAAATATCGAAATTGTAATTAGCTATAGCCGAGCGTTTTTGGAAGCAAAAGACTAATCAATACCCTCAAAAATCTATTCTGCCTTCAAACGCCCGTCTAACTGTTATCTCATCCGCATATTCAATTTCGGCACCAGTTGGAATTCCCCGCGCAATTCTGGTTGTTTTAATTTTCAACGGTTTAATCAGTCTTTGAATATACATCGCTGTCGCTTCACCTTCCATAGAGGGGTTTGTCGCCAGAATCAGCTCCTTTACTTTGCCATTTTTAAGGCGAGGCAGAAGCTCACGGAGCTTCAATTCTTCCGGTCCGATATTATCAAGAGGCGCAATTACTCCATGCAGCACGTGATAAAGACCATTAAAACCGCCGCTCTTTTCAATAGCCCAAACATCCAGCGGGTCCTCGACAATACAAATTATCGATTTGTCCCGATTGTCCCTCTCGCAAATATCGCAAGGATCAGCTTCCGTTATATTTTGGCAAATAGAACAGATTTTGGTTTTTTTCTTTATATCTCCGGCAGCTTCCGAAAGTCTTTCGGATAAATTGTCCGGAGCATGCAAAAGATAATAAGTGAGTCTGGCAGCAGTTTTCGGACCAATGCCCGGCAACTGCTCAAACACCTCAATTAAATCCTGCACGCTCTTTGGAACTTTCATTCTTCGACAAGCTCAGAACAAGCCTACATAGAAAGTATACCTGT
>CAYMGH010000051.1:0-3771 GCA_964389935.1 uncultured Gammaproteobacteria bacterium
TTCGAGGATCCCTCCTTCGCTAAAGCTTCGGAGGGCAAGCAGTATTTTTTGGTGGTTTCGTATGAGCACACAAAAATTGCCAGAGGAAGCGGGAATGTTAGGGTTAAGGTTAAAAATCTTTCAACTGGTGGAACGATCGAAAAGTCTTTTAATACTGGCGCGCGGGTTACTGAAGCGAGTTTAGACCGCAAAAAAGTTCAATATCTATACAGCGACAGCCAAGTTCATGTTATGGACATGCAAACATATGAGCAAAAAGCGCTTGATAAAAGATTGGTTGGCGACACGCTAAAGTTTTTGAAAGAGGGGATGGAAATTGAGCTTTTTAGTGTTGAAGGTAAACCTCTTTATATTCAGATTCCGAAAATTGTTGATTACAAGATTTCCCAGACCGGAGGATCAGCGCGCGGCAATACGGTAGGAGCCAGCCAAAAGGACGCGGTTTTAGAGAATGGTTTGGTTGTAAAAGTGCCGCTGTTTATTAAAACAGGTGAGGTTATAAGAGTTGACACAAGATCCGGTGAGTATGTGGAACGAGCAAAATAGTCGATTGGTTTATATCAGCAGATCCCCGCAATGCGGGGGCTCCTCTGATATTTTTGAAATTTCTTCAAAAATTAAAACGGGGGAGATTATCCGAGTTGATACTAGATCTGGTCAGCATGTCGAGAGGGCTAAGTAGTCAATGTAAAAAGTGAATTTGCAAAGAAAAATTGCGATAGCAAAAAATTTTTGCAAGAAGGCATGATAAAACTCTTGAGTATTTTTAAAAAGTTGAGGCGAGGGCTTGGCCGAAGCTTGAGCTTCCAAGAGCGTATATTACTAGAATACCCACAACCACAACTTGAGTAACTAATCCCCATGGAAGCTGCATGCGTGATTGCAGCTTGTGCCCAAGCCAGTCGAGCCAAGTGAACGGCGGGATTTTGATGTTGAACATAAAGGAGGGTGCTTCCAGCCAGTCCGGAAGCTGGGCGGCAATAATCATAATAAAGAGGTATTCAGTAGGAACAAGACGCCAAAAAATTAAAAATGCCAGCGTAAATCCCAGAATTACGTCTGCTGCTGCCTCAATCTTCAGGCGGGTTAAGCTTTTCTTTTTATGGTTAGTGCCGGCATCCCAATGGGGGATAAGATCAGCAATAAAATGTGACAGGATTGCGATCGGTATGCCAAGCAGAGGATTTGTAACTTTGAGAGCAATCGAAGCACCGATCAAAGCATGAGCTGTTGCAGTCATAAAGGCTTACAGAGATCCTAGTAGCTTTGAGGACCTAACCTATATTGTACCATTTTAAGTTATATCAGCAGGTCCCCGCAGTGCGGGGGCTCCTCTGATATATCGTACTCTCAGTTTATTTTATGTTCATGAGGTAGAGAGTACGATATAATATTGCGAATTAGGTATGAATTTAATTGGTAACTTAAATGCGCTAAATTCGATCTTTGTTTTTATTTTTGCCTCAACTTTTGCCTTGTTTTTATATTTTCGTACAGGTAGGCATGAGTTAATAGATGACGAAGTTTTATTTGATAGCGCAGTAGTTGGTGCAATTGGCGCATTAATTGGCGGGAGATTGACTGATTTTGTACTGCGCTCGGATTTCTACGGATTTTCAATTTCAAAGCTATTTTTTTTCAACGTTTACCATGGATTTGATTGGTATGGTGCAATACTTGGTGTTGTTGTTGCAATTTATATTTTGCTTAAAAAGAAGCAAGTAAATTTTTGGTTTATTTTGGATATATCGTCAGCTCCCTTAATTTTTGCAGCCATTTTAATTTCTGTCGGCAATTTTTTTCTTTTTGGCGGGTATTTGACTTTGATTTATGTTAGTGTTCTCACCGCTGTTTTTTGGGTTTTAAAGCGGCTGGCCAAAATAAAGAGGCGTGATGGATTTTTCTTCTCTCTGACTCTGATTTTATTCTCGCTTCTTGAAATAAGCCTTTTTCCTTTCAAAGAGTCTAAATACAGGATTTTTGGCCAAATTGAATATACTTTGGCGCTGCCGACACTCGTTTTAACTATTGGGTTAGTTTTATTTTATACCCACTGTGGGCGCAAGATTAAAGCAGATGTTCAAAATCTGGCCGGCTTATTTTTGCTGGGGCTTTTTAAGTTCAGGAGAATCCTGACTACTTCAAGTGAAGCGAATTTGGTTGCAAGGTCTATTTTACTTTTGCCCCTGCATCTTTCTAAATTCACTGTGAATCTAGTAAAATTACTGGGTACGGAAATAGGCACAAGTTTTTTTGAACTTCTGCAAGTTTTCGGCATTAAGCGATGATAGATTTAAAAAAAATAGCTAATCGGGTTAATAAGCAAAGAAAGTTGATTCAGGCAAAAATCTCCAGGCTTCGAAGCGAAGATCCTTTTTCGACAGAAGACAGATCACTGATTGTTGAACCCGGGACAGATGCCGGTGTTCTTTCCGGCCATGAAAGAGTAGTGGTACTCGAGCAGAGATTGAAGCGAGACCTGAAGGAAATTGAAGCAGCACTCAAAAAAATTAAAAACGGGACTTATGGCAAATGTGAAAGATGTAAAAAGCCAATCGAAATTAAAAGACTTGAGGTAAAACCGGAGGCTGTTTATTGTCTGAAATGCGAGAGCGTAATTGAAGCGAAGAAGTGAGATTCTAGGCCCGTGATTATTGACAGAAGGTTCACTCTTTGGGCAATAGTTATCCTTGTTATTTTTCTTGATCAGCTAACTAAAAGTCTAGCCCAAAAATATTTTACCGTTGTTTGCAATCAGAATTTCGCATTCGGGATAGGATCCGGAGCTACTCTGGTGACTTTAGTTGTAGTTACCATTGTTTTCTGGATTTTGACTCGCGAAAAAAGATTCACTGCAACAATAGGGCTTGCGTTAATCTTTGCCGGGGGACTTTCTAATATTGTAGACAGAGTTAATTTTGGTTGTGTAAGGGATTTTATTTCTATTGGTGTTTTGGCGAGCTTTAATGTTGCAGACGCGTTTTTAACAACCGGGTCTTTAGTAGTTTTTGTTGATATTTTCAAAAGGAGAAAATGAAGTTTGAAAAAGTTTTCGAAGATGAGAACGTGTTGGTTGTTAACAAGCCTTCGGGCTTAGTTGTTAATCGGTCAGATACAGTTCGCGAAGAAACGCTTCAGGATCAGCTTTCTGATTATTTTCAACTTTCAAAAGATGATTTGGGGATTGGGGACCGGGCTGGGATTGTTCACAGGGTGGATAGGGAGACTTCGGGGCTTTTGGTTATTGCCAAGAAACAAAAAGTTTTTGATTTTTTGCAAAAGCAATTTAAAATGCGAAACGTCAAGAAAGAATATATTGCCCTTGTTCATGGTTATTTAAAAGATGATAGAGGGTTGATAAGCGGTGATATTGGAAGGATTGGCAAATTTGGAAAATTTGGAGTAGTTGGTGAGGGCAGGGAGTCAATTACGGATTATAAAGTTACCAAAAGATATTCAATTAATGATAAAGAGTTTGAGCAAATAGTCGAGAATTTAAACCTAAACAAGAACAGGATTAGCTACTTAAAAGTTAATGCGAGAAAATATACGATTTTAACATTAAAACCCAGAACCGGCCGAACACACCAAATTAGGGTTCACCTGAAGAGTATCGGTCATCCGGTTGTTTCCGATAGAATTTATACTCCAGCAAAACTTTTAACATTTGATTTAGCTTGGTGTCCGAGATTGTTTTTGCACGCGTCTTATTTAGAGTATAGAATGCAAAAAATTAAATCATCTATGAAATTTAGATTAGACTTGCCAAAA
>CAYMGH010000051.1:3871-6302 GCA_964389935.1 uncultured Gammaproteobacteria bacterium
CCATGCCTCATTTATTTTTAAATCTTTCAATAATTCTAGTAGTTACCACGTTGCTTGGAATTGTAGCACGCAGATTGAAGCAGCCGCTTATTATAGCCTACATTTTTGCGGGTATTCTTATTTCAATTTTTACCGTATTTGAGGGTGTGAACAGACAACTGTTTGAGTTTCTTTCTAATTTAGGAATTGCCTTCTTGTTATTTTTGGTTGGGATTGAGCTTAGGATAGAAGATTTAAAATTTGTCGGTAAAGCAGCTATTTTAACCGGCATTGGTCAAATAATTTTTACTGCACTGATCGGTTTTATCATTATTAGCGCTTTAGGTTTTTCAACAGTTGCTTCTATTTATATGGCGGTTGCCATAACTTTTTCTTCGACTGTAATAATAATCAAGTTACTTTCTGAAAAACATGATCTGCAGTCGCTTTATGGCAAGGTTGCTGTAGGATTTTTGCTGGTTCAGGATTTCGTGGCAATTTTGGCACTGATTGTACTTTCCGGATTCGGTACTGACCAAGTGCCTGGTGTTGGCGGTTTTATCACGATTTTTATAAAAGGGTTACTACTCATAGTTTTTGCTTACTTTGTGGCCCGTTTCGTTTTGAGAACAATTTTTAGGCTGGCTTCAACTTCGGTCGAACTTCTATTCATTGCATCGATTGCTTGGGCGTTTTTACTTTCAGCAATTGCTGAAAGAATGGGTTTTTCAATTGCTATTGGGGCCTTTTTGGCAGGAATTGCCATTGCTTCGAGTCCTTTTAGAATTCAGATTTCAGCACGAGTTAAGCCATTGAGGGACTTTTTTATAGTGATATTTTTTATTTTACTGGGAGCATCGCTTAATATCGGAGCGACGGGTTTAACAATATCCCATGCCATTATTCTTTCTTTATTCATTCTGATTGGTAATCCATTGATTGTGTTTGCTATTATGTTTACTTTGGGGTTTCGCAATCGAACTTCGTTTTTAGCATCGGTTACGGTTGCCCAGATTTCGGAGTTTTCACTGATTCTGATCGCTGTTGGCAGAACCTTGGGGCATGTCGGCAGTAGTGAAGTTGCACTGGTAGCTGCAGTTGGCGTGGTGACAATAACCCTGTCGTCTTACTTAATATTGTACGGTGACAAAATATACAAATTCATTTCGCCATTTATGACGAAAATTTTTCCGGAAAAAAGCCGTGATCCATATGTTGCCAATCGGGAAAACTTAAAAGATCATGTTGTTTTAGTTGGTGCTGAACAAATGGGATCGGATATTTTAAAATTTCTGTCTTCAAAAATAAAAGATAGAAACCTGATCGTTGTTGTTGATTTTAATCCGGAAATTTACAAGAGTGTGAGAGCCGAAGGTTATAACGCGGTGTTTGGTGATATTACTGATCCGGAAGTGTTGGAGGAGCTGGAGCTTGACCGCGCTAAATTATTGGTGATTACGGACAGTGACGAAGAGGATAATTATCAACTCATTAAATTTGCCAGAGATAAAAACTTTAGAGGCCCGATTGTTTCAACATCTTACTGGATGCATGATGCCATTAAAATTTATGAAGCGGGGGCGGATTATGTAGTGGTACCGGAACTAATTGGGGGCAAACATGCTTCAAAGATTTTGGCCGATCACTGGGATGAGCTAAAAGAGCTTAAAAAAGAGAAAAGCAAGCATTTTGAGGATTTGATGTCTCGTAAAATCTTTTGAAAATCCCGAGGTGTGAAGCTGTTACACCTCCAAGGTGTAATTAGTGCCAAATGAAAGTAAGTGCTTTTAAGATTGAGGTTGATGGAAAGATATTAGATTATCGGTTGGGACAAGATTTAAATCTAGACAATGTAAGGGAATTTTTCGAGAGAAAATACAAAATCAAGAAACTTTGGTCTGGCGGGCGTCATGTTCTGGGAGTCCTTGAGAAGAATAGTAAAGAGTTTTTCTTAAAACTGGCAACAACTGAGGGAATAAGTGCAGTTACAAGAATAGAGTATGACTGGAATGGTGCATTTAACAAAGCAAGTTCAAGATCAAAATCGAGTTTTTGGGTGCCGGTTAACTGCGAAAGCGGGGTATTTAAAAATAATCTTTTTTATCTAATTACTGATCGATTCAGAGGTGAATTGCTCTCCCAGAGTCCAAATGGCGGGAGAATTACAAAAACTTTTGTTGAAAGCCTTGATTATGTTATTGATTTTTCTGAGTTTATCCAAGAGCTTGAGATCGAAATTCCCAGTCCGCATGTTTTGTCCACAACTGATGATTATCAGAATTGGTTTATTAACAAGGTGAAAGCATGGTTTGAAAGTGCGCCAGAGAATGTCCAAAACAAGTATAAATTAGAGGAACTTTTGAATATAGTCGAAAGGGGAATATCACTTCTTGATCTGAAACATAGGCATGGAGATTTTACACCATGGCACTTATTTAAACTTGATTCTGGC
>CAYMGH010000052.1:0-6098 GCA_964389935.1 uncultured Gammaproteobacteria bacterium
TTCTCATCATGACACCTTAACACAAGGTGTCCTAATTCATTGCGGAAATGGGGACATTATGGATGAAATTTTGCAGAAATTTGGGGCAAATTTAAAAAAGATTCGCCTAGAGAAGAAAATGTCGCAAGGCGATATTTGTCGTGCACTTGAGGTCGATCGTGCATACATCAGCAATTTGGAGTCCGGCAAGCGTAATCCTACCCTTGCAACCATCAAGCGCATCGCAGATGCGCTTGGTGTGTCGGTGGATAGGCTTTTGAAATAAATAGAACGAAATAGTATGCAAAGAGTAAAAGATAGTATTCCAAAGAAATTTTCAGTGACATCTCTTGACGCTGGAAAAGTTATCTTGATGCAGAAAAATGGAGATCCTTTCGTATCAAAGAAGACAATAAAAGGTGAATTCAAAAATCTAACAGTGACCAAAAAATGGTTAAAAAAGAATGGTAACTTAGTAGGTCCCAAAACGGGTCTTCATTTGAGTATTTTTGTTCCAGAAGTTGCAGAGTGGAAGGACGCTGACCATACCTTGGTTATGGAGTATTGCTATGGAGCTAACCTAGAAACCGAGTTAATGAGAAACGATAAAAACAGAGCTTTCTATATTGATCTGATTTCAGATTTACTGCACTGGGTGAAAATAAAGTCGTTTTACTGGCAAGATTTTGCACCGCGAAATATACTTTTTGATAAAGAAAACTTAGCGATTACTCTAATTGATTTTGAGTCAAATTTAAAAATCGGAGAAAAATCAATGCTGGATAAGGACTTCAACCTCTTTTTACAGAACAGAATAATCTTAGAGCTATCAACCGTGTTGTTTTCGGAGGAACAAAAATATCTCTGTCCGAATGTTTGGAAATATACTAGACGCACTTCTATATCTCTGGATAATGTAAATGGGAGACGTAGACGTGAGTATATACTTCGCGCTCATCCTAGGGCGCGTAAAATAAAACATAAGGACTTAGTTCAAATTGAGAGACAGATTGTTTCCATTGCGACGCCATTTTATGGCAAAGAGGAAATTTATTATCCATTACACGAATTATCAAAAATTGATTCGATTAGTGAATATATAGAGACCATTTTAAATCTTGAGAAAAGCGAAAAAAAATATTGGCCACAAATAATCAAAAAAGCAGTAAATTCCAAAAAGTAACATGAAAAGTATTCTTTTATTAGGGGGTGCGCCAGCAATTGGCAAAACCACCGTTGCGAAAGAGATAGCGTCTAAATTAAATATCCCTTGTCTGTCGACAGACGAAATAAGGGCGAACATGAGGCTCAAGAAGAATAGGGATGATTATCCTGGACTATTTTTACTTGATAAAGATACAGTAAAAGACCCCGCGTCATTTCTTAGAACAATCAGTTTGGAAGATCTAATAAGTAGGGTGAGCAAAGAAAGTGAAGCGGTTTGGGAAGGGGTCCTGGAGAGGATAAATCTTGTGAGAGACAACGAACGTCTTATCATTGAAGGTGTAGCAATTTTACCGTCAAAAGTTGCTGCACTTCAAAAAAGCGATAATAGGGTTCAGACTTTAATTTTAACAAACAATAATCTTGAACTGATAGGGAAGACAATTCGCATTCGAGGGCTTGGTGGAGAACCAGATATTTTCTCAGAACAGTTGAAGCAAAAACAAATTAACTGGGTGCGAGCATCGAATCAAAAGTATGAAAAGGAAGCGCTTGAAAATGAACTTGAGATTATTGATGTAAATAATACTCGCCTTATACAAGAGGTTATTGAGAAAATCAATTGATAAAAAGAAAATGAAATCTAATATTCCTAAAATAGTTCTTGTAATCTATTCTTTCACCATAAATGGTGTATTGACTCAGACTCTCGTGCTTGCAAGATACTTTAAAAATATCGGATATGAAGTTATAGTCCTTGGTCAAAAAGGAAAACATGGCGAAATGTTATTAAAAAAATATGGGATTAAAACTATTGCCCAGAAAAGCAATTCTTTTGACAAAATTCCTGAACTAATCAATGTAAAGTTGATTGTTTGTGAATCAATCTTTTCTTACACTACGTTTAAACATGTGTCAGAACTACACCCCACGGCCGCAACTCTACTTAGGGTTCATGAAGAGATTAGCCAAGAATTCCTAAGGCAAAATCTTTGGCAGTCAACTTTCGAGGAAAAACTTGATGAAGTTTTTGGTCATTTTGATTTAACCATATTCCCAAGTGCACATACGCATCAATTTTACTCGAAAGAAATCGGAACAAATAAATTTTCAATAATCCCTATTACGATAAATGAAGATTTGGGAGACATTTCTTATAGAAAGAATAAAACTTTTCAAATTCTACAACTTGGAACAGTTTACCAGAGGAAAAATCCGCTTCTGACTTTGATAGCTTTTGAAAAATTTCTTTTCACGCATAATCCATTAAAAACAGAGTTAATTTTTGTTGGAGCAAGGAATGCAAATCTAACTGAAAAAAACTATTTAAAACTATTAAAGAGCGAGGTTCGAAAGAGGAAATTAAATAAATATGTAAAGATTATCCAAACTACCACATCACCCCAAAAATATATCTCACAGGCATCTTTAATTACACTCCATTCATTGTCTGAATGTACCCCGACAGTCTTTTTGGAAGCGAACTATCTTGGCAAATTTGTAGTTACTTCTGAAGTTGGTGGGGTAAACGAAATTGTACAAGATGGTGCGAATGGCTATTTGTTTCAGTACGGCGACACTAACAAGCAGGCTGACCTATTTGGTAAATTGTACACAGAAAATCCATTCGGTACACCAAGTCAACATCTGCGAGACTATTATTGTGATCATTTTTCCAATAGATTATTTTTCCAAAAATTAAAAGAAAACACCAAAGATTTATTACATGAAGACCATTGAAGAAATTTCTAAAAATCTTACTAAAATTTTAGCTGGTAGATATTTGTCTGCCGTCGACTCTGGTGAATCAAAAGCAGCCTACCTGCCCATTGGGGAAATCCTTGGTCTTGCCGCGAAACTCAAAAAAGAAGCTTGGGCTGAGAGCGGTATGGCTGATCAAGTCGCTCTTGATGCTGAGAAATTTTATTTGGAAAAATTAAAAACACTCGACCATGCTTTGCATGAGAAATATTTACAAACAAGGGACAATAATTTAAATAAGGAGCAAAAAAGAGAAATATTCAAGCATCTAGAGGAAGTGTTTCCTGATACGGAAATAAAATTAAAATATATTGAAAAGCGGATGAAGCTTGATATCCATCTAGATCGAGAGTATATTCTTCGGGCTTGCGACAACATTGCGTCCCGGCATATAAACGAAGAAATTGAAAATCTCAAAACATTTTTTACTCAACGCCTGGATAACACAAATGATTTTAACAATTATTTAAATACCATATATTTTCTAGATTCAATTTCTATTTCTGTCCTTTTCCGAAAGGAGATGTTAGAAATAATTGCGGATAATTTTGCTGGTAAAAAGATACGTTTAATTTTCTATAAGTGCCTGAGGCTAACTCATGATGGTGGCCATGTAGGATTTTATCATTTATTAGATGATCATAAAGGTTTTGATAAGAATGGCAATCCATTAAAATTTATTGCTGAAGCAGACTTCTATCAGCTAGACAAGATCCAATATATTGTAAATCAACTTGAAAATCTCGGCATCATCTCTGAAAACACTGTGTTGGTTTCAGATTTTGATCTTTTAAAATTTAAAGCATATCACCCCCCATAGGACAAAATTAATACCTACGTCAATTGCTTGAAAGAGTATTTCAATGATGAAAATATAAATATGCAACTCGAGACTAAATACTTCCAAAGTCAGGTTTTTGATTCAAGTTTTACTGAAATTTGGGAATCAATTGATGGTGGAAATGGGGTTTATATTAACTCTGATGAATTTATTCGTATAGAGAAAGACTACAAAACGCACTTTTCACAAACAATGGAAAGTTGGGATGATGATAGAAATCATTATTATTCTGTGAGTTCAGTCGCAAGAAATATTGCAGAGGGGAACGCTATTTCTTCAGAACCAACCATCGTGTTCGGTTTCGGAGAGTCTACTGTGCATGGTGAAAGGTTTAACTTAATAACAGAGAATAAAGTGCCCTTTTTGGGGTTAGAGAAAATGAAAGCTAAAATCCAAGAAGCAGGTATAATAGCAGTATAAAATTTTCCTGAAAATATGACACCAGATGATAAAAAAAGTAAATCGGTAGAGAGGTTCTATGTAGACATGGATGAATTCAAAGCGGTCGAAAGACAATACCATTTGGAAATGCACTATATGCGTTATCATTTTGCTAGACACAATGTCAGGGGTACTGTTTTAGATATTTCATGTGGTTGCGGGTACGGAACATACATGTTGACACAAAAGACTCCTGGTGCTGAGCTAATTATTGGAGTCGACAATTCACAAGAAGCGATTGATTTTGCAAACAAGCATTATAAAAATGAGAAAAATGAATTCGTCTGTTCTTCAATAAAAGATTTTAATTATGATAAACCAATTAATTATGCTGTCAGCATAGAAACTATTGAACATCTTAAGGACCCTCAGGAGTTGGTAGACCTATTTAAACGAGTTGGAGTCGAGGAAGCCTTGATTACATACCCATCAAGAAAGACTACCCACTACAACCCGTATCATTTTCACGACTTCAATATTGAAGATATTAAATCTCTTTTCTCTCCAGATT
The DNA here is from genome assembly GCA_964389935.1 of uncultured Gammaproteobacteria bacterium. Lineage (GTDB taxonomy): Bacteria > Patescibacteriota > Microgenomatia > Curtissbacterales > GWA2-41-24 > WO2-FULL-40-11. Next base: position 4,698 of record CAYMGH010000052.1, read on the forward strand.
ATGCGGTTGTGGACTCATATCAATACCACCGAGAATTTACATATGTTTTTCTAAAGAAAACGACCTAGAAATTACCTCACCTCACCGTGAAATTGTTCAGCAGTTTGTTTCTCCATCTCTTTATGCATTTTATCTACTTCTTCTGAAGTAAGTGTTCTTTCCAGTGAACGATAAGTAATGCGATACGCGTAACTTTTATTATCAGCTCCAAACTTTTTGTCATTTTTGTATTCATCAATTAACTCGACTTCTTCAATAAAATCTCCACCAATATCACGTACCATGTCGAAATAAATATTCGGTGCAAAATTTTTGGAAACGATAAAAGAAATGTCGCGCACTGAAGGTGGGTATTTAGAAACTTCCTCATATTCTTGTCCTAGGACAAGTTGTTTTTTTATTCGTTCATCATCTGACCAAAGGAGACGGATATCAGGGAGTTTCATTGAAATCATTGCCCAACGCTCAATACCAGAACCAAAAGCCCATCCGTTATACACATCTGGATCTACGCCAAGCATCTTCAGTACCGATGGTTTTACTACACCGCTACCAAGAATCTCGAGCCAGTCTTCTTCGCGCTTTATTTCAATTTCGGTTGATGGGTGGGTATATGGAAAAGTTTCTTCAGCGAAACGGTGTTTTACGTCGCCGAAAATAGCATGAACGATATCGAGTTCAACTTTTTTGAGTGTTTCCAGATCAATTGGTTCTGTCTCTTTTGGTGCGATGTAGAGCGCGTCGATCTGATGAAAGATATTCATGTGGTGGCGGTCGATCTCATCTTTGCGATACACTTTCCCGTAACAGAAAACACCAAGCGGTTCTTTTTTTGCCAGCCGCTCTTTCACTGAGTCTTGCTTGAAATAGTAATACCACATAACTGTGGTTTGGGTACGCATGATGTGATCATCATCAGGATAGTAGGTGTCTGACTTGCTACGTGCGGGGTGATCGGTAGGAAAATCAAAAAGATCAAATGCAATTTCAGTAGACATAATTTCTGGGACGTCGATAATGTCGAAGTCTTTGAAATTCTTAATCGAAGTAATTCTTTTTACTATTTCTTGCATTGGATGCCCATCAATGCGGGTAAGATCAGGCATCTCAAGGAAGCGAAGCATGCGCTTAGCATCTGCATCGTTACGCTTTTTAAGGTGCTCAATGATGATCTTTTCCTCCTCTCTAGAAATTGTGATAGCCATACATTCCTATGTTCTTTTATGATACAAGTCTATTATATACATCCACCTCAAGTGCACGACAAATATCGCCTTGCGACATTTTCTTCTCTAGGCGAATCTTTTTTAAATTTGCCCCAAATTTCTGCAAAATTTCATCCATACGTTTTCAACATTGTATAGTATATCAGCTTGTTGCCATTATAGGCAACAGTGCCGT
>CAYMGH010000053.1:0-4483 GCA_964389935.1 uncultured Gammaproteobacteria bacterium
TGTGAATGGTAAAGCGAACTCCGTTTTCGGAAGTCTTAGTGAAACTAAATGTATCTCCCCCAGCTTCCTCTTTTGGTGGTATTACCGTCAGTTCCCATCCTTTTAAAATTGACACTCCAGCGTATCTTGCTATTCTTTCATCAAAATCTTTAAAGTCTAGTTCTCGAAACTTTTCTATTGGCTTTTGTTTTTCTGGTGTTAGTTCTGCTTCTGCCATTTCGATTTAAATTATATCACGATCACGGAATTGTAGGAATACAAACTGCAAGTTTGGTAGCGGCCGAGGTTCGAGCCAGCAACCTAGGATTTACATCAGCCAGCCAAATTGTTGTGCCAGTGACAGGAATCGAACCTGTATCCCCGCTTTATATCAGCCAAGAAAATTTTTATTGTGGCAGTGAGAGGAGTCGAACCTCTGTCCGTGCTTTATGAGGGCACCGCTTTACCGTTAAGCTACACTGCCAAAAATTTTCTTCCTGATATGTCAGAAGGCTGTAAGCCTTACTGTCATGAGGGCGATGCTCTAACCATTGAGCTACACTGGCAAAAGCTGGGGAAATTATATCTCAAATTTCCTCCACAAAAAAAGCCCCGTCTGCTTGAGGCGGGACTTTTTGTAGCGGGGGCGGGAGTCGAACCCACTTCTGGAGATTATGAGCCTCCCGAGATACCGTTTCTCTACCCCGCGTCGAGTCAAACTCGACTGCCACGATTGACGTGGCGTCGGTTTTGCGTTGGGTTATTCTAACTTTTGGAAAGAAGGGTGTCAAATAATGTAAAGGCTTAAGAATCTCCGAAGAATAGCTCTCGCCATTTCTGCCAATTCGGTTTCCCCTGTTGGCTATTGTCTATAGACGATTGACCATCGACGTCTTCTTTAGGAATTATCACCAGCGCCTCACCTTCACGAACCAGCCCTAACTTGTTCCTAATCTCCGCTTCCTTGAATTCCTCACTCTTTTTATACACTAGCTCCTGCTTCAACTGCTCATTTTCACTTCTTAAACTATCCAGTTTCTCACCGGCCTCGCTTACTTTTTCGCTGGTACCCTTAAACGTCACGATTCTTCTGATACTGTTTACCACTAAAAAAACTGCAAAGAGAACCGCAAAAATTAGAAACAGGTTACGTTTCATTCAATCCTTACATTTATATTATATTGCACCTATAGATTATTTCTTAATACTTAAGATAGGATTGACAAAAAAACCTGTAACAGACAATCGCAAAATTCTTTACCCCGCCAGAAGTTTGGTATTTAACTTTGTTTTCACCAGTATAACTGTATTATTTTTGTAACCTGTAGCAAACTCTGAAATTATACTTCTGGCGGGGTTGACAAGACCCATAGCATAAAGTATACTGAGCCTTAACTTTTCAAGTACCATTCGGTACCTGACCAGATATCGCATGGTATCTGGCTGCCTGTAACTCTTTAGCCTGCTAAGCCTGCCGAGTACCGTTCGGTACTCGACTAGCCAGATATAGAATTGTATCTGGCCTGCTAAAATTGCTGCCTCACAAATCGAAGAATAGATATCAGCCTTCGCTTCGCGAATCTGATATTTTTCTCACCAAGTTCGAAAAATGAAAAAATTGGAAGAAGCACATAGCGAATTTGTTAATCATTTAAAGGGCAAAAAACGTGCATCCGCAACTGTTCTTGCCTACGGCAAAGATATCGAACAGCTTATAAAATATCTTGCTGAAGAACTCAAAAAAGCCCAGGTTCACGAGGTAAAAGCAGAAGATATCAGAACTTTTCTTTCAAAACTCGAAAAAACGGGCTACACTCAAAAATCGATTTCACGAAAACTCAATTCAACAAAGACTTTCTTCCGCTATCTTAAAGTTCAGGAATATATTACCGACGACCCGGCCAGTTTAGTTGACCACCCGAAATTTGAAACCAAACCGCCAAGGATTCTTTCCCCTATCGAATACAGGGCTCTTCGCGATGCAGCCCGTGATGACTCCAGAATAGCTGCCATCATTGAAATACTTTTGCAAACCGGAATCAGAATCGGCGAACTTGCCGACTTGCGAATCGACGACATTTACTTTTCAGAAAACGCAAAAGAAGGAACACTGTTCGTGCGGGCTATGGAAAACAGAAATGAAAGAACAGTCCCCATGAACAAAGCGGCAGAGAGTGCACTCAAAAAATATATAGAGATTCGGCCAAAAACGACAAACAAAGCCCTCTTTGTTACCAAAACCGGCAAACCCCTATTGGTTAGAAACATCAGAACTGCAATCGACAGATTCTATAGAAAAGCGGGGATTTCCAAAGCTAAAGTAAACGATCTTCGCCACACTTGGGTTGCCCACCATTTGCAATCAGGAGCCTCTCTAGTCTTAATTTCCAAAGTCGCCGGCCACAAACGCCTTTCGACTACCGAGCGCTACCTCCCTCTCGTCGAAATCCCCAAGGGAGAAGAGAAGCTAAAGTTAGAACAACTGTAAATATTAAAAAGACTTTTACCCTATTAGATGTCCGAAAGAATCCGATTTGACTCCACCATTGCTAGAATTACCACATTTTCAGCAATAGCCTTAACGACCCATTTTGCTGTCGACTCTCACGCTAGTGAACAAACATTTATAACCAGTCAGCAGCCTGACAGAGTTAATAATACGCTCGTAATTGAAAAAGAAGAACAAACACCAACATTAAATCCTACTCCCACATTTAACGGTATCCCAAACCCTACGCCTGGAACCTATCTGCCAGGAAATAACAGAAAAGAGAGATGGCCGTATGCACAAGAAGTTGGAGCGCTCGGCGGAATTGTGGTATTTGGGGCTTTATTGTCTTGGTTTATTAAAAAAAACTCTGAATCTCTTTAATCCGCTAATTCTTAGTATCCTTCTTCCTAAAAAAACTCGCACCAACATCCCAAAGCAAAATCACTACCATTGGCCCAATTAGTGCACGCCAGAACCATGAGACGTAAAAAATTAGAACAATTCCCCCAATTGCCAGAATCGCGAAGAAGATTTTAACTATGATATTCATTCCTAAAAACTACTCTTGCTCGGATAATAACATTTTGCTAATATTGGCGCGAAAGGACTGAGGGGTGATAAAGTTATCCCGAAGCCCTTTTTAATTTTAACTGAAGTTAAAATTAGTGTTGAGATCGTAGTTAATAGATCGTAGTCTAGACACTATGAACCCAAAACTCACTCGTCCTGAGCGAAGTCGAAGGATCACTAATAAACTAAATTTCGAAGAAATTTAATGGCCGAAGTACATATACAACTTGCAGCCGAAACCTTATTTAATATTGGCCCCCTGCCTATTACTAATTCTATCCTCACTACATGGCTTGTAACCGCCATTTTAATCGGTTTTGCCTACGTTGCCACCAAAAAAGTTTCACTAATTCCCTCAGGTATTCAGAATATTGCCGAAGTCATGGTTGATTCGTTTAATGATCTTGTTTCCACTATTGCCGGTGATAAAACCAAAGTCTTTTTGCCAATTGTCGCCAGCTTTTTCTTTTTTATTTTATTTGGCAATTACCTAGGCTTGCTACCAGGCGTCGGATCAATTGGATTTTATTTACCATCCGAAGCCTTGGCGAAGGAGGGCGAGCATATTGCATCCTCAGAAAAGGTTTTCATTCCCCTTCTGCGCTCGATAAACTCTGACCTCAATACCACAGTTGCCTTAGCTCTTGTTTCACTTTTTGCCACTCATTACTTATCGATAAAATATCTGGGGCTAAACGGTTATCTTGGCAAATTTTTTAGTCTTAATCCGATTTTTTTGTTCGTGGGACTTCTGGAAATTATTGGCGAGGCAACCAAAATCCTTTCTCTTTCTTTTCGGCTATTTGGCAATATTTTTGCAGGAGAAGTACTTTTAACAACAGCATCCACCAAATTATTTGCCTATATTATACCCATCCCATTCTACTTTTTGGAGATTTTAGTCGGTTTTGTCCAAGCCTTAATATTCGCTATGCTGACACTGGTTTTTATGGTAATCTTAACCCAGAAAACCGGACACTAAGAAAGGGGTGAATTAAAACTTGGAAATAATTTTAGCCAAAGGTGCAGCTATTGCAATCGGTGGTATTGGTCCAGCCATCGCCATCGGACTTATTGGTGCCAAAGCCATGGAGGCACTCGGCAGAAATCCAGACGCTTCCGGCAAAATTTTGCCGGCAATGTTAATTGGTATGGCTCTTGCGGAAGCAATTGCCATTTACGCGCTGATTTTAGCATTCACTGGATAGTCGCTAAACGTCGAACGACTAAGGACTAAAACAAGCAAGTCAAAACTTAAAATTCAAAACTTTTTACTTTTGGGTTGTAATTTTGCCTTTTGCCTTTTTAATTAAACTAAAAGCTTAGTCGTTAAGCGTTAGACGCTTAGCGTTTACAATGGAGATTCTAACTAATTTTGGCATTCAGCCCACATTATTACTAGCTCAAATTGTCAACTTTTTGATAATTCTTTTCCTTTTGCAG
>CAYMGH010000053.1:4493-5997 GCA_964389935.1 uncultured Gammaproteobacteria bacterium
TCCAGACGCTTCCGGCAAAATTTTGCCGGCAATGTTAATTGCTATGGCTCTTGCTGAAGCAATTGCCATTTATGCGCTTATTCTGGCATTTACTGGTTAAATTTTTACGGGTGGCGCAGTTGGAAGGGTTCCCGACAGCGCGCACCCCGCTCAGCGGGGGAGCACTGGCGGGAGGGAAAACTGCGACAGGACCCGTAACAATTTAACACTATGGAAATTTTACATAATTTCGGCATTCAACCAACATTATTGTTTGCTCAAATCGTTAATTTTGTAATTATTCTCTATCTACTAAAGAGATTTTTTTATAAACCAATTCTTAAAGTCCTGAATGAGCGCAAAAAGAAAATCGAAGAAAGCCTCAGAAACGCTGACCTAATTGAAGAAAGACTGCAAAAGACTGACGAAAATTCCAAAAAAATCATTGCTGATTCCCAAATTCAGGCTCAGAATTTGATTCAGGACGCCAGGCGCGAAGCAGAAAGAATTGGTGAAAAAGCAGCACTTGAAGCCCGAAAAACAATTGACCAGGCACTAGTTGATGCCAAAGTCCAGATTGAAGCAGAACGCGAGTCTATGCAGAAAAAAGTAGAACGCGAAACTTTGGATTTAGTAGTTGCTGTTGTTAAAAAAGTACTGAAGCGAAACTTAAAACCTCAGGAAAAACAGGCTCTAACTGGCTCGGCAGTCAGAGAAATCACCAAACAAATCCAATGAAAGCAAAAAACTTAGAAAAAATAGCCAAATCTCTGTTTAAAAAAAGCTTGAGTAGTGACGGTTTTGTTAACACTAAAAAAGTTCAAATAATTTTAAACGCTGTTGTTTCTCAAAAGCCGCCACAACTGATTAAAATTTTAAAAAAATATAAAAAATTGATAGAAGCTGCACTCAGCCGCGAAGAATTAGTTGTTGAAACTGCCGAGAAATTATCAAACCAAAAAAAGTTCGAGCAAAATTTGTTTGCTAAAACCGGTGCCAACAGAATAAATTATAAAATTAATCCAAATATCGTACTTGGAGCCAGAATTACCCATGGAGACTGGGTTTGGGATGAAACCCTGCAAGCGAAACTTGAAAATTTGACTAAAGCAAATTATTAAATTTTTAATTTAAAATTTCAAATTTTCAATGAAATCTCAATGTTTAAAAAATTAAATTATTAAAAATTGATTTAAAATTAAGAATTGAAAATTAATCATGAGCATACTAGAAGAAATTGAAAAACAGATAGATCAGGTCAGACTAACAACTACGCCTAAAAACGTCGGTAAAATTATGGAAGTCGGCGACGGCGTAGTTAGGGTTTCCGGTCTTTCCGATGTTGCAAGTTCAGAACTTGTTTCATTCCCCCACAACATAATGGGCCTTGCCCTAAATTTAGAAGAAGACTCGGTCGGCATTATTGTATTCGGAGATTGGACCAAACTTAAAGAGGGTGACGAGTGTACTACAACCGGCAAAATTTTTGAAGTGCCAGTTGGCAACGGACTTATCGGCAGAGTTG
>CAYMGH010000054.1:0-5932 GCA_964389935.1 uncultured Gammaproteobacteria bacterium
TCTTTTGTAAACCAGCCCATGACTGTTTTTAGCGGTGGATAGTTTATAAAGATTGGCCGAAACAAAAATAGCAAGAATTATAAACCAAATTTTTTTAGGGAAAATACTTACAACCTTTGCAAAGATTAGTAAAAAAACAGCAAACAAACCGGTTATATAATGTTCAAAAATATCAGCCTGAAAAACTGTTCCGTAAAGCTGAATTCCAACAAAATAAACGATAATCAGTAAAGCAATTAATTTCCAGCCTGTTCTACTCTTACCTCTTAGCGCCCAGATTAAAAACCCTACTACTAGAAATAATGAAATCAAAACTAAAAATGGAGAAATCGCATTGTATTTTTCTGTTACATACGCACTACAATATGAATATTGCTTTGCTATCTCACTATCTCCAAAAGTGTAAATTAGTCTTGCAAAAGCCTGCGGAAAAATAAGCACATTTTGAAAAAAACTTTCTATTGAAAATCCAGGATTATTCCTGCCCATCTGCCAGAACTCAAGAAGAGGACGGGAGTTTGCAAAGTTGTGACGTAAATCAAAAACTAATAGCGGTAAAAACGAAGAAATAATTATAACAATAGCAAGTAGTGTACTTTTTCTAATTTTGATCTTATAAATGATCCAAGCAATAACAGTTAAAACTAAAAACGCATAATAAGACAAATCGGCATGGATAATCAGACCAAGAATTATTCCAAGAAGATAGATAAACTTTTCATTTCCCCTTACTATTTTATAGAGACAAAATATCACTAGAAGTGAGAAAACTGGTCCAAAATTTAATCCCCAAAAGTGGCGATCATAAATATTAGCCAAATATGAAAAAGCCCAGAGAGTAGCTGCGATAAAGCCAACTTTTCTTGAGTCTATCAGTTCTCCTACTTTATAGATCATCAAGGTTGTTAAAACTGCAACAAGGGCTGCCACATAACCCCAAATGAGCGGGTTGAGTTTGCCTAAGATTAGTGTTATTGAAAAGAACCAATAGAAATAAGGGGCGACGTGAACTCCAAACGGAGTAACACCACCAATTAGAGGTACATGCTGCCATAGCGCCATGCGTCTGCCGACAAAAGCAAAGACTGATTCGTCGTAAGTAAAATAGAACAGCTCCTCTACTTTGTAAACTCTTAGTAAGAATGTAAGGAAAAGTAACAAAAGTATCGGCCAATACCTGAGTATTTTGTGAATCATTTTCTACAAATTAACAAAGTGGTAGACCCGGGAAATAAACGCATTGTTTTTTTTAACTTTACCCTAAACCCTAATTTTATTAGTTTTGACTCAAGCGCTTTTGCATCGTTAAAGTAAACCTTTTCATTGGGATATAGAATAAAATCCCAAAATCTTGAAAGTCCGCCTCTTAAAAATTCATTAGCATCAATTTCCTTAATTAGTAGTACGCCACCCTTTTTTAGTCCTTTTGCAATGTTTTTCAAAATAATATCCTGATCTTTAAAATTCATATGATGAAGCACGTCTGAAAGTACAACACTATTGATACCAGCAAGAGGATATTTTCTAGCATCTGCAAATCGGAATCTTAAGTTTTTTTGACCTGACTTTTTTAGCCTTTTTGCGTTAATATCTACACCTACAACAGTCCTTAATTTATTTTGCGCAAGATATTCAGCAATAATTCCTTCCCCACACCCCAAATCCACAATAGTTCCATTTATAGGTATGTTTTCCTCAATTTCCATCAAGGGGAGCATCAACGATCTTATTCTGTTGCGGATAGTTGAATTGAACATTTTTTAGTCTTTTTTGTGTTTAGCCTTAATAATCCACATTGTAGCCAATATTTTATGTGTCTCTTGATCTTCAAAATTAGCTTCATTTAAAAACTTTCTTATTTTTTTAATAGAAAATTGGTTAATAATTGGTGGAAGTTTGAAAAATTTCTGTCTTATATGGAGACCAAAACCGGATCTGACGAATGCGAACGGACTTTTTTCAACCGGAAAACTAACTATCAGAGTTCCGTTTTTTTTTAAAACTCTGGACGCTTCTTCTAGAAATTGTTGATCTTGTTTATCCGTAAGGTAATCAGTCAGACCGGTTGTCAAAATAAAGTCAAAGCTTTGATCTTTGAATGGAAGCTCTGTTGCGTTTGCTTGAACCAGCTTGTACTGATTACTTGGAATTTTGTAATGTTTAAGTTCTTTTCTAGCTATATCTATCATTTTTTGAGAATAATCTATTCCAATCACATATGCCCCTCTCTTGGCAAAATCAATCATAAAAATTCCGGATCCACAACCGACGTCAAGAATTTTCTTGTCTTTGACGTTTCCTACCAGTTGCAAAGCTTTTTTTCTTCTTGCGAGCAGAAATAAATTTACAGGTGAAAGAAGTTGGAAAAAATTAGTTTTATACTTCTCGGAAAAAAATTCTGGAGTTTTCTGCCAGTATTTTTGAATAATAGTAAGTTTTGACTGATTATTGACCATTTTTAAAATTATTCTAAAGTCGCTCGATCTTCCTTTTTAAATTTAGACTCCTGTTGATAGAAAAATTCTGAAAGAAAATGAACACCAAAGTATATGACTGTTATTACAACTGGAAAAAAGAATCGGTAGCTCAAAACGGGATAAATAAAAATTGACAAATAGGACGCTAATGCGGAACTGAGCATTAAATTATCTAAAAGTGTTGTTTTTCGTAAAATTATAAAAGTTTTTACAGCACCAATCACGGCAAACAGGCTAAAAGCAAACCACCAGTGATGAGAAACTAGCTCGCGTAAGAATATCATATGCGTATTCAAGGCAGCTTTAAAAACGTAATTTAAAATTTCCCAAAAGGAGTAATGATAACCGTAAAGGCCATATGAATTCATTGTGTAGGTAAGAGTATCAATTATATTTTTTTGTTCACTTAATATAGAAAATAAAATATATAAGGTTACTGAAAGAAATGAAACGGCTGCTAGGAGTAAAATATTCTTTGGAGGAATTTTTGATGCATAAAATTTGGCAAAGAATATTACTAGCAAAGCAAGAGGCACCATCAATATGCTCTGCTCTCTGTTTAAAAAGGAAATAACTAGAAGAATGGAGAACAAATAAAACCACTTTTGCCGCGCAGTGAGTATGAATTTATAAATAAAGAAGATTTGCGCAAGCCAAAAAAACGCTCCAATCGTATCCGTTAAGAAATAAGTCGACCAGTCCAGAAATGGATAAAACGAAATAAAAAGAGACGCAGCAAAAGCAGAAAAAAACTTATCGAATTTCCGATCGAAAAAGTAAAATGACAATAGTACAATACCTAAGTAACTTAAAAAAATAGGTAGTAAAAAAGAAATATATTCGTTTTTGAAAATGGAATTTACGATATAAGCAAAGAAAGGATACAGGGGTCTTTTTTTGAAAAAGCCATAGGCTTCCATATACACCTCTTCTTTTTGAAAAATATTTGCAACGATTGTGTCAGTCTCTTTAAAGTCCACTTGTGTTAGAACTTTTTGTCTTGACTGTGAATACGAATTTCCTTGAAACTGATAATAAATATGTTTATACATATAGCTGTCAGAAACAAAGGGAGATTTGTGTCTGAGAATTAAAAAGAATTGTAATGAGGAAAATATTACTATAAATACTAATACTAAAAATGAAATATTTAGCTTTAGCTTCATCCGATTTTTCTAATCTTCCTGGCAGGAACGCCAGCAACTAAGGTGTTGGCGGGTACATTTTTAGTGACAACACTTGCCGCCGCTACAAAAGATTTTTTGCCAATAATTACGCCCGGGAGTATCGTGCAGGCTGCTCCAATCACACTACCCTCTTTGAAAATTACTTCTTTCGACATTTTAGGAAAATACTTTTGCAGGGGATGATTTTTATAGCCAACATTCGTGTGGGTAAGAACCGTCACGTTTTGAGCAATAGTTACCTGGTTTTCAATAGTTATTTTGTCGTATAAGTCAATTAAAGTGCCGTCGCCAATAAAACATTCAGAACCAATACTTAATCCACCGGGACCCTTGTGATGCCAATTAAAAAAATGGACATCCATTACTATCGCGTTTTGACCAAACTTTGCACCCATAGCTGATAACAACAATTTCCTCGTGTATGAGAAGTAAAATAAATGATCGATCAAATGATGGTAAAGGACCTCTACCAAAGCATAGATTACAAATCTGATTGTTTTGCGCAGACCTACTTCCTGAATTGCTTTGAGTTCAATCTTTAACATTTTCCTTGTAAATATATCTAAAAAGTGACACTAAGTAAAATGCCTGTGTCAATAGAGCAAGACCTAGAATAAGCAGCATCATATAACCTTTAAATATTACCGGTTTGAATTGGCTTGCATGAATAATGAATTCAGATAATGATGCTGTTGAATAGTAAGATGTTGAAACGTGTAGAAGTGATATATCATTAAAAATAATCATAAACAATATAAGAATGAAAAAAACGTACTTTAAAAAACTTTTAAATACATATTTGAGTATTGATTTGACCCCAATAAGTATTAACGCAATATGAGCAATGACTAGTGGAAAATAGTATCTTCCCTGAATACCGAAAGAGTACCCATATAAATTCTCAAAAAGATAGTCTCCAATTACAAAAGATAGAAAATAAATAATAGATGAACCTACTAAAAAGACTAGGAATAAATCCATTTGCTCAAATTTTCTATTCTTAATAACCAATAATACTCTAACAGCAATACCTACCACTGAAAGAAGTATTAAACGATTGATTACCTGATAATTGATGGCTGGAGGTGTCAGCGAGAGCCATTTATAAACTCCCCAGTACCATGGCAATGTTTCGGCTACCGAGTGTTTTATATTCCAGGTAAAATAATCAATAAAGGACTTCGGAGTCAGAATACTGTAGTCTACAGCTCCAATCTCTGGGATGGCAGATGGGTAATAAATTAGAAATACAAAGAATAATATAAAAAATCCTACAATAAATATTACTTCTTTAAACTTTTTGTTACTGACTAGATTGATAAATATGGCATAAGCGAAAATTGGAACTGATAATAAAAATTGTTGTCTTGTTAAAATACCTAAGATAACGACAATAGTGAAAAGGACCAATTTCAGAGTAGATAAACCTTTTTTAACAACTTTTAGTGAAATTAATAGGACTGTTGCAAAAAATAGATTAGTTAGTGGATCAGGAAGAATCCCTGTAGAAGAAAAAACCAGCATTGGCTTAAAAGCAATCAGTGATATTAGGGCTAATATAACAGTAGAATTTTTTCCAAAAAGTTCATTGGCAATTCGGTAGGCTACAACAATTAATAATATAAAAAGAATAATCGAAAGAAATCTGACTGCGTAAACTCTAGCAAATAGATCTCCTTGGGATGTTAGCCTGTATGGAATCGAAGCCAAAAAATAATAAAGCGGAGGATTTTTAGTCGCTTCTATTTTAACAAGTTCTCTTCGGGATGATTTTGGTAAGTCTTTTATTAATATTTCTTGCTGTGTCGATAGTGGTAGTTTGTACTCTGGATGGTAAGTATATTTATTATTGCCCAATCCGTCTCTTTCTGTCTGTAGGATTTTTTCTGAGTAGGCAATTTCATAAGAGGTATCCGGGCCTATTTTTGGATTTTTGCCGAGCTCTGAAATATTTTGAACTTGAGCAAAATGCGCTTGCTCATCCGGATATTGCCAAAGAGGAATTAAAACTATCCATGAAAGGGCGTTAAGAAAAGCAGCAATAAAAAGAATTTTAGTAAGTTTTTTCACCTGTGATATCTTAGCAAGCTAAGATTAAAAAATTCAATGATAGAATATGAGAGGTGAAAAAAGATATTTTCGTAATTTTAGTAATTGTTATAACCTCTGCATTAGTATATAGACAGTCTTTTTTCAATTTTTTTGCACAAGACGATTTCATTCTTATTAATCACTTTTCTCAAAATAGTTTAATCATCGATGTTAAAA
>CAYMGH010000055.1:0-5929 GCA_964389935.1 uncultured Gammaproteobacteria bacterium
GTTTATAATTTTCATTCAATTTTTAATGATTTAATTTTAAAATTTAGATTTGATTTAAAATTTCAAATTGAAAATTAAAAATTAATTGGTTATTTTCTTCCCAGCCAGATCCTGACCGCCGGCATATGTTGCAGTCGTTTTGTTAACTCTAAACTCAATTTCCGCAACCAGATCTTTTTCGCTCATAAGCTGGACTTTGTGAACTCCGGCAACCTGCAGCGGGAAATTCACAAGCTCGGTCATGACATTGGCGCGACCGTTGGGACCCAGTTTTATTTTAAATTCTTTGGCCGGAAATTCTTTTTCAACTTTTTCCGGCGGAACAAGTTTTAAAGTTAGCGGATACTCCTCACCTGCGTCTCCACGGACAACCGCCACCAAATACATTTTTGGCCAGGCTGTTGGTAAGTTTTTGACAAAAAACTGATCAAAAATTCCAATAATTGACAGTTTTTGTTCTTGGGAAACACTGGCATGGTCACAAAGTACGAAGATATCGGTAGTGAGTTTGGCCACATCTACTCCTTAACTACTTCACCTTCCTGAACTTCGCCCTCTTCATCTTTTGACTTTTTCTCGTCTTTGCCTTCTGATTGGCTTTCTTCTTTCGTTGGTCCATTAGAAGCGTCTGCGTCTTTAGCACCTTCTGTTCCCTTATACATTGATTCACCTATTTTGGAAAGGGCAGATGAAAGTTCTTCGGTCTTTTGCTTAACTTCATCGACCGCACCGGAAGCTTGAATGTCTTTGACGGCCTTAATTTTTTCTTCAACATCTTTTTTAATATCTTCGGGAACTTTGTCGCCGCCGTCTTTAAGGGCTTTTTCAGCTTGATATACTAGAGCATCCGCCTGGTTTCTGGTTTCAATTTCTTCTTTTTTAGTTTCATCTTCTTTGGCATGCTCTTCGGCTTCGCGGGTCATGCGCTTAATTTCTTCATCGGTAAGGCCAGTTGAGCCGGTAATCTTAATTGACTGTTCTTTGCCGGTTGCCTTGTCTTTTGCTTTAACGTTTAGGATTCCATTGGTATCCAGATCGAAAGTTACTTCAACTTGAGGAACACCGCGCGGTGCCGGTGGAATTCCGTCGAGAATAAAGCGGCCCAAAGACTTATTGTCGGCTGCCATTGGTCTTTCACCCTGCAAAACATTTATTTCCACAGTTGTCTGATTGTCGGCAGCGGTTGAGAAAACTTCGGCTTTGGAAGTCGGAATGGTTGAGTTTCTGTTTATAAGTGCGGTTGATACACTACCTAATGTTTCGATTCCAAGAGTTAGAGGAGTTACATCCAGAAGAACCATTTCTTTCATTTCGCCGGTTAAAACTCCACCTTGTACGGCAGCCCCTACTGCAACAACTTCGTCCGGATTCAAACCTTTATGAGGTTCTTTACCAAAAAATTCTTTTACTTTTTTAACGACCAGCGGCATTCTGGTCATACCTCCGACAAGAATTACTTCGTCTATTTTTTTGGCGTCGAGTTTAGCGTCTTTTAATGCTTTTTCAACTGGTTTAAATGTCTTGTCTACGAGTTCACCGACTATTGATTCTAATTTGGCGCGGGAAAGTTTAAGCTGTAAGTGTTTTGGCCCTCCTGAATCCGCAGTTAAATAGGGAATTGATACTTCGGTTTCGGTGGTAGATGAAAGTTCGACCTTAGCTTTTTCGGCAGCATCCCTAAGGCGCTGCAGCGCCTGTTTATCCTCTTTGACATCCATGCCTTGTTCTTTTTTAAATTCAGAGGCTAAAAATTCAACAATTTTGGCATCGAAATCGTCTCCACCCAAATGGGTATCACCATTGGTTGCCTTAACTTCAAAGACTCCTTCACCAAGTTCCAAAACAGAGATGTCGAAAGTACCGCCGCCTAGATCGTAGACAGCGATTGTGTGAGCATGAGATTTATCCAGACCGTAGGCGAGTGCTGCAGCGGTTGGTTCATTGATAATTCTTTCAACTTTAAAACCGGCGATTTCACCTGCCTGCTTAGTTGCCTGTCTTTGAGAGTCGTCAAAATAGGCGGGCACAGTAATCACTGCTTTTTCGACTTTTTCGCCAAGATAGCTTTCGGCATCTTTTTTAATTTTGCCCAAAACCATTGCTGAAATTTCCTGAGGGGTATAGTCTTTACCCTCGACACTTACGACAGCCATGCCCTCGCGGCCATCTTTAATATCGTAAGGAAGCCATTTAATGTCTTTTTGAACTTCCGGATCTTTGTATTTTCTGCCCATTAAACGTTTAACAGAAAATACGGTTGTCTGCGGGTTAACAACCATTTGGCGCTTCGCCGGCTCGCCAACTACATTTTTGGTTGGATCAACAACCGAAGGAATAGTGTTTTTACCTTCTGCGCTATGGATTACTTTGGGTTTTCCTGCTTCGACAACAGCAACAACTGAATTGGTTGTTCCTAAATCTATACCGATAACTTTGCTCATACCTTTATCTCCTTAAAATAATTTTTGATCAAAGATATATCAGAGGAGCGCCATTGGCCCGTATTCGAGGCAAGGCGACCTGCTGATTTAACTTTAGACATATGCTTCCTCCTTTGCCGCCGGTTCTACTTTCTTTTTAGAAACAATAACTTTGGCCGGTCTAAGGATTGTATCTTCTATTTTATAGCCTTTGGTCAAAACCTTGGTAACCAAATTATCCTGTTCGCCTTGTTGTGATTCAACCGCCTCATGATAGTGCGGATTAAATTGGGCGCCTTCTGCGGCAATTTCTTCCACGCCTTCGCCAGTTAAGATTTCTTTAAACTGCTTAACAACTATTTCTAAACCCTCGTCTTTAAGATGAACTTGGGCTTTTTCCAGATTATCCAGAACCGGTAAAAGTTTTTCAATGAGCAGGCTTGCTGAAAGTTTAGACAGGAGTTTTCTTTCCTCTTCGACCCGTTTTTCTAAGTTTTGGTAGTCGGCCAGAGCACGCTTGAGTTGGTTCTCAAGCTCCTGAGGTTTTACTGCGTTGTTGGTTTTTTTTACTTTTGTTGCTTTTGCTTTGGGCATTTTTACCTTCCTACTTCAGAAAGAAGCTGGGAAAAATATTTCATGGTTGGAATGATTGTTGAATAATTTAGCCTGGACGGACCAATAACTCCGAGATGACCCTGATGGTTGGGCATTTGATAACGGGTGACAACAAAGCTGCACGGCTCAAGAAGCGGAATACCAAGTTCTTCACCAAATAAAATCCTAAGCTGTTCTTCACGGGGAAGCAGGTTCATAATTGGGGCAAGCATTTCAGCTTTATCTAACATTGAAAGAACTGCTCTTGTAATATCGATGTCATAAAATTCCGGCATATCCAGGATGTTGGCCATGCCTGCCGAATAAAGGTCGCCTTCATCATCGGTTACAACGGCCAAAGACCTTGTTTGGTCAGCAAGCGCTCTGGCTGTATGGCGAAGGAGTTTTTCGTATGGTTCATTTGGTTCGTTCAATTCTTCTTTGATAGCAACTTCGTCTTTAAGTGAAAGCGATTTTTCTTCCATAAGCTGGTCGACGTAGAATTTCATGCCGGCAGAAGTTGGAACACGGCCTGCAGAAGTGTGGAGTTGTTTTAAATAACCCATGTTGGTGAGTTTGACCATTTCGTTTCTGATAGTTGCCGGAGAAACTCCAAGTGAGGATTCCTTTTCAATAGTTTCCGAGCCAACAGCCTCAGCGGTTTCGATATATTTTTCGATAATCACCCGAAGTAAATTTTTATGGCGTTCGGTTAAGTCCATCCTTCGTCCTTTCAGTCCTCAGGACAAGTTATTAAAGTCTTGACCTAGGGATTTAGCAGACAATGTACCATGAGTGCTAATGTTTGTCAAGACCGAATTTATGAGGTTGAAGACTCTGAGTTTATCGAAGAGTCAAGCCCCTCTGAGCGGGGTGTAGACCCTGAGTGTAATCGAAGGGTCAGCCCGTTAGAAACTTTGTAAGAAAAAGGATTTCAGTCTGTTTTTTAAATATCGTCTTCCCATACCAGATTTTAAATACTACGATGATTCGTATCATCGTAGTGAATCAACTTTAGTCTGTTGAACTCAAGACTATCTGGTGCGCAGGAATTCTCCAATTATTTCAAAATGATCAAAGGCTACATTTTGTCTCTCTTCATTTTTGCGCTTAGGATCGTCGATAATTTTGAAAAGTTTGATTTCTTTGGCAGTTAAACCGGTTTCTTCTTTTAGTTCCCTTAACACTGCCTGTTCGCATGTCTCATCACGATCCAAAAACCCTCCGGGAATTGCCCATTTGCCGCCGTTTATAAGATGAGCAGCTCGTTTGATAAGAAGAATTTTGTCTTTGTTGACGATGATTGCATCAACAACCACATGGCGAAGACTTGCTTTTATACCGTTTTCAAAAGTACAATTGATCATTAGTTTGAGTAGAGTGTCCCGTCTATCCTCAAGAATCGTCCGTTATAATCGTCTTTCCACTTTTTTGTTATTGCAATAATTTTTTCTGCTTGTCTGTAAGGCGAATTTTTGCCGGTTGGATTCATGTCTGTTTTTACATCTCCAGGGTGAATGGCAAAAGTTTTGACCTTTTTGGGCAAATCGAACAGGCTAGATAGCGTCATCACGTTTAACGCGGCTTTACTTGCCCTATATCCATAGTTTCCGTTGTCATTAACGTCCGAAAGCGACGCTCTGTTACTTGAAATGTTGATAACAAAACTTTCGGCTTTCGCCAAAAGCGGCAATGTCATCTTTAAAACCATCATAGGAGAAATAGTATTGACATCAAACATCTTAATCATCGTTTTTCTGTCAAGCTTTGGTAACTCGCAAACTATTTCCTTGTGCCAATTAGTTGCCGTGTCTTTGTTTAATCCTGCGTTATTGATCAGATAATCAAGATGGTCCACTTCTTTGGAAATTAAATTGACCGCGTTTGCAATAGACTCATCACTTGAGACGTCCAAGGGGATAACTCTTAAATTATCATGGTTTTTAAGGTTACTGCTCGCAATGTTTCTAGCACCAGCGAAAACCAAAAAACCTTGATCAAGGAGAAACTCAGCAAAGCCTTTACCGAGTCCTTTACCTGCCCCGGTCACTAAAGCAACTTCCATGAAACAATGATATCAAAAATGGGGAATGGGTATATCTAGTTGCCGCGTTGGCGCATGCGCTTTTTGCTGTGTTTCTACCTTGTGCAAATAAGCAATACAATGATACAATTGTATCGTTATGGATTATATCACTACAAACATAAGGCTTCCTCGAGAAGGTTACTTTAAAGCTAAAGCAGAGGCTGCCAAGAGACGCAAAAGTTTCTCCGCGCTTGTTCGCGAAAAGATGGGTATGGAAGAGAAAAAATTTACAAAAGCAGAAGTTGCCAAGATCATGGCTAGAACCAGAAAAATAGCCAAAGAAAATGCTAAATATACCAAAGGTTTCGATTCTGTTAAAGCTCTTCGAGAAATACGTTACCAGGGTAAATGGTAATTGTTGTTGACGCCTCTGTTGTTAGTAAGCTTTTCCTGCCAAATGAAGAAAATTACCTTCAGGCCGAAAATGTCTTCGAGCGACATGTTCAAAAAATAGATAAGATATTAGTTCCAAATCTTCTTTTTTACGAAGTAGCTAATACCTTAGTAACAAAAAGCCTTGTTCCGGATCCTCAAGTGACTAAATCTCTAACTGATCTGGGAAAATACAATTTAACCGTACACCAGGCAGCAATTGAAGAAATAACTCAGATTGCAAAATTTGCCAGAAAATATAAAGTTTCGGTATATGACGCTTCCTATGCAATACTAGCTTGGGAAAATAAATGTGATTTGATAACTGCTGATGAAAAATTTGCAAAACAAGTCAATTTACCATTTATTAAAACGTTGGGTGAACTTAAAGTCTAATTTCCGCTTCAATTTTTACGGGATTTGTGGAACCAACTGCAACCTTTACACCTGATGTATA
>CAYMGH010000056.1:0-5884 GCA_964389935.1 uncultured Gammaproteobacteria bacterium
AATACAAAAGTCTCTGCGATGCAATTGGCGGCGAATATATTTCCTTTGATTTTGACAGCCCCGCCAAAATCAACCCCTTTGATCTTTCGGGAGTTTATGAAGAAGATGAAAACGAACTTGGCCTAAAAATTCTCTCCCTGCACGGCTTTCTCAAAGTAGTAATGGGCAAGCTAACGCCGACCGAAGACGCCATTATCGACAGGGCCCTGGTTGCTACCTATAAGGCCAAAGGCATAACCCCTGACCCTACAACCCAAAAGAAAGAGCCGCCCTTAATGGAAGATCTTTACAAAGCCTTAATCGGTATGGAAGAACCTCAGGCCAAAGGGCTCGCGGACAGGCTGGAAAAATTCGTCAAAGGCTCCCTAATTGGCATCTTTAACCAGCAGTCAAACATCGATATCAAAAATACATTCACTGTCTTTTCAGTCAAAAGCTTAGAAGAAGAGCTTCGCCCGATCGCCATGCACCTTATCTTGGATTTTATCTGGACCAGAGTTAAAAATGATATTAAAAAACGCCTGCTGATTGTCGATGAGGCCTGGTATATGATGCAGCATGCCGACAGTGCCACTTTTATGTACAGCATTGCCAAACGCGCCAGAAAATATTACCTTGGTTTAACTACAATTTCTCAGGATGTTGAAGACATTCTGGCCAGCGACTACGGCAAGGCTATAGTTACTAACTCATCAATTCAGATTCTGCTTAAACAATCACCTGCATCCATTGATAAACTTGGGGAAGTTTTTTATCTTTCCGAAGGTGAAAAGCATTTGCTGCTGGCTTCCGACGTTGGTGAAGGCATTTTCTTCGCCGGCCCAAACCATGTCGCAATTAGAGTTATAGCTGCGCCAGACGAACACGCACTCATTACTACAGACCCCAGGGAGCTTTTGGAAATGAAGCAAAAAAGCCAAGATGTCCTCAAGCAATTCGAAGAACCGACTGGTGAGCAACCACAACCAGCTCAGACTCAACAACCGATCTTGACCGAACAGATTCAATCTGTACCTCCCATTTCCCAAAATAGCACTGGCAATCAACCTGCTAACCAGCCGCAACCGACCCCCAACCTTACACAAAATCGTCAATAGAAGTATGATGTGGGAAATGGGAATATGGACTCAGAGGTGAGAGGTGAGAAGATCCCACTTCCAACTTCATTATCTACATTCGCACTTCTAAATTCACACATCTATTAAACGTAATCAGGAATTCAGGCTATGCTATCATTTAATTAGAGCCAAGCTAATTTTTAATTTGTAATTTACAATTTTTAATGAAATCTAAATTTTAAATACTTAAAAATTAAAACATTAGACATTGAATGAAAATTTAAAATTATAAATTTAGGCTCATTGTGAGCCGCTAATGCTTTCATGCCTGCAACAGCACCGCCAAAAGGTAAAGTTACGGCTCAAGGAGTTTTTGCCGAACTTAACACTGTCAAACCGATCCTTGACTCCCACACCCAATATTTTGCTCCAAAACTTCAAACTGCCTTAAAAGATAGAGTCGAATATATTATCCCTAAGTTAAAAATTAAAACAGAAAACCCTGAACAACTAGAGGCGATTTCCACCCAAGTCGCCCAAGGAGCAACAGCTCATATATTTGCAAATATTGGCCGTATCCAAGAAACCGAACAAATTCCCCAAGTTATTGCAGATAGTATTGCAACGACTATTGATGCCGATCCCAGACTCAAGACTGACAAAATAGATAAAGAAAAAATCTACCAAAAAGCTGAAGAAAGCGCAGAAGAAATTGCCGCAACTCACGCTCCAGACTTAGAAAACGCTGCCACTTTAGGTGATATTAACAACATAAGAAGTCTCGGTGGCCCAAATCCCCCTGCACAAGCTGAAGTTGAATACCAAATAGATGATTATATTGCCGAAACTCAAGATGATAACTCTCAAGTGTCCAAAAATGCGCTTATGGGCAATGTGGCTGGATTTACCCAAAATTATATTAGCCATGTCAGTAAAAATTTATCGACAGAACTATCAAGTAAAAAAATACCGACATTTGAGCGCCTGCAAGAAATCAAAAACCAATCTTTTGAACTGGCGGCGGCAGATATTGCTCAAAATACAGGTAAGGCTGAATCGGTGCAGGTTGCTCAAAAAGTCGGCTTGTCTCTGGGGCTCGCTACACCCACACCTGAGCACATCGAGTCTGTTGGTCTGGGCACAACCCAACCAAACCCTCTGACTTTTGCTAATGCTGTCGGCAGTCAATCCGCCGATGTCGGCATTCAACTAGCCAACAGAGGTGATTTTCAAAACAAGGCTTACTTGTTCTTGCTGGCATCTCACCCCCAATTCGATAAAACACTACAGGAAGAAACTGCCAAGCTGCAACAACTGAGAAGCCAACCGGCAACTTATCAAAATATTCTTGCTCAAAGACGTCAGGAAAACTTACTTAAAACCCTCCAATCGGCCAAAAGTGAAACTCAAAAAAGCCCTCGGGAAAAGCAGAAAATGGCTGCCTTTTTTGGCAGACTTCAGGGAGGCTTACCGCGTGCCTCCAGACACGTCTGGCATGTAACCAGAACTTATTTTGACAGAACACCGGCTTTTTATGTTCCCCAAAGCTTGGTGACCGAAAGAGTTTTATATTCCCGGGCAATCGGCAGCATGCCCGTTGCCTTTAACATTCCAAACACTAATTCTGGAGCCAGCACGATCATGCGCCTGCCGGGGTTGATAAGAGGAGGAACAAGATCCTTTAAAACTGCCCGATCGGCAATCGGCGCTGCCAAAGCAGCCGGTACAGCTGCACGCGTTGGTGCGACTGCTGCCGAAGCCACCAATCCAGTCGGGTGGGCACTTCTTGCCGCCCAGTTTGCACCAGCTATCCAAAAACTCTTCAAAAAAGCAGCCATGGCTGTCGGCGCTATTATCGCCTACCTAATTGCTATGTTTGGCTTAAAAATTCTTGGGCTGATAGCAGGCTTGGGTTTTGGTGCGGTAACCGGAATTCCAATATTATTCCTCGTACCTTTCCCTTTTTCCATACCGGTTTATCTAGCTTGGGTAGGTTTTTGGGGCTATTATGGCTGGTCAAACCCACTTGCGATGCTCAATATTACTATGCATCCTTTGGCAGCTATAAGCAATGTTTTGCATTCAGTCACGAGCTTTGTATCAAATGCTTTCGGAGCAGCTAGCAATATAGGAAGCACAATCAGTTCGGTTTTCACCGGAGGAACTCCTGCCGGAGCAGTTGTTGCGCCGGCAGCGGGTGCAACTACCGGAGCTGCAATTGGATTTCTTGTAGGAGGTCCCATTGGGGCAGCAATCGGTGCAGGAATTGGTTATTTATTAACTGGCGGCTTTGGACACATAAAAAATATCATCAGTTTTACAACCGGTGCATCGCCTGCTGCGGTTGGAGGATTTTTTGGTGCCGTTGGCTCATTTCTTACCGGAACCGCTGCTGCAATCTGGGGCGGGCTTTCCGGCGCAGGTGGTGCTGCTTTGGGATTTTTAGGTAATGTTGGCGGCGCAATCTGGGGAGGATTAAGTGGCGTTGGCGTTTCCGCATCGGCTGCTCTAACTCCGGTTGCTGCTACAGTTGGCGCAATAACCACAGTAGGATTAATCGGCGGCACCATAACCGCCGCAACATTTTTCAATCCGGAACCTGAATCTTCCAATCAACTTATTTTAGCTGAAAATGAATTTTTTGCAGTCACGAAAAGCACCAACCGCCCGACTCTTGAAAACACAGACCTGCCAGCAACCGTTACTTTTACTATTACATTACGGGCCAAAGACACATCTTTGACAGCCATCGGTATAACAGACCGAATAAATATTAACGGTGAATTTGTTAACAACTTCTCGATTGCGCCTCAACTTGGGCCCGAATGTGCAAACCCCCCAGAGCAACTAGAACCACAAACATCCTGGTCTTGTAATTTTAATTATGAAATCAGAAATAGTGACAGCCGAGTTTTCGATAACTCTCTACTCATCAATACTGTCACTATCGCCGCTAACCCAGAGGGGGCAGAACGCCTAACAAGTAGCGCATCAACTTCTGTAACCATTGGCGACCCCCCAGCCGATTGCCCGCGCGGCTGGCCGACAACGGGGGATATTACGCAAGGTCCTGAAGGCAGGAGCTCTCATGCAGAAAATAGTGTTTTATACAATGGTATCGGTATGGAATCTTTGGATATAGCAGGCGGTATAGGGGTTCCTGTTTACGCAACATTCAATGGAACAGTGATGAATATCAATAGACCAGAGAGCCCACTCAATAAAGTTATAAATATAGCGGTAACGGGATGTGGTGATCTGACTTTAGTCAGTTACATTCATCTTAAGGATGTTAATGTTGCCGCAAGCCAGCAAGTGACTTTTGGCCAGTTAATTGGAACGCAAGGGAATCCCGGTGGTGGGGCCCACTTGCACTATCAATTTAATCAAGACAATAACAGAAGTGTAAATATAATAGATTACATTCCTGTAAGTATCCCCAGAAACTGCGACGATGCTTTCTCGCCTGTCTGTGACGTAATAATCTCTCCACCCGTGCCATGATTCCTTTGAGTACAACTGCAAATACCGTTAAAAAAACCTTAATCTGGTTATCAGTTGTCTTTATAATTATTCTCCTCGTGTTTTTAATCGTTTTTAGATTCAAAACAACACATGAAAGAAATGTAGAAACGCCAAGCGAAAAAATTGACCCTCCTGTTTTGGCCAGCGCAGCAATAACAACAAGACAATTCAACACCCAGCAGTTAAAACTCCCGCAAAATATACCAGAATCATTGATGGTTTATAAATCTAAGGAAAATGCTAACTTTTTGGACAATGCTAATCTTCTTGCCCAAAATCTTGGTTTTAATGAGCCTCCTACCGAGACGTCTGATGCCATAGTTGGTAAGAAACTATTTTATGACAGTAAGAATATTTATCTAAGTATTTTTGCCAACGGCTTCTCCTATACTAATCTATCGACCGAACTAATAACCGCTGGACAATTTGCCGATTCAACAGAACTGGCAAGCTCAGCAATCTCTTTTATTTCTAAACTAGGAATTCAGACTAATTTCTCAGATGACCACACAACCGGGTATTTTCAAAATTCTGGAGAGTTTGAAAAAGTTGTAGGGAACTCTCAAGATGCAAATATAATTGAACTTAATTTTAACCATAAACTTTCTGGTCTAAGGGTGATTGGCCAAAATACTGAGGTATTCGCTAGATTCAACAAATTAGACGAAATGAGAGAGGTCGTTTTTAATCAATTCAACTCCGGAGAAAAATTAACTAACTACGCTATTATCGAACCTGAAGAGGCACTGAAACAACTAATTGCTGGCAGAGGAAGTTTAGTTAATGCAATTGCTCCCAGCGACTATAGCCCCATACCCAAACAACTCAACTCAGTAAGTCTTCAGGCGGCCTACTTAGCATATTACAAGCCTTCAAATCCTAAACAAACAATTCAGCCAGTCTGGGTGTTTGAAGGTACAAGCAATGTGAATAATGAAGACGCATTCTTGATCTACGCAGTCCCGGCAATCGACCCACAATATTTCAAGACCCCAACTAGCTCACCCTAAACCTTATTTTCTCCACAATTCATTACCACCTTCATTACCACCTCGGGAGTGTGTTAGCTATGAAAAAGAGCAGTTTCCGGATAATTGCTGACGTCCCGTGACATCATAATCCGGCATCAGGATTATGAGGTGACCTCTGACAACCTCTTAAAGGCGACGCCTTGTGAGGCTTAATTAAAAACTCCTAAATTTTATTTTTTCCACAACCTTTTTATTAAGTGCCCTGTTAATGTCCCCCTTTAGCCCGTCAGAGCGCGCGTGAAGCTCGGCGGAAAGTAAACTGGGTGCAAT
>CAYMGH010000057.1:0-5633 GCA_964389935.1 uncultured Gammaproteobacteria bacterium
CTCTAAGCTCTGTTTGCACTTTTTCAAAAATTTTTGGTCCTTTTTGTAAATAAGCGGTACCAATTTGGACGGCAGAGACACCAACTAAAATAAACTCAAAGGCGTCTTTTCCTGAATAAATACCACCCACTCCGATAACATCGATTTTACCATTAAATAATTCATAAAATCTTCTCACATTAGCAAGCGCCGTGAATTTGATATATTTCCCCCCAATTCCTCCAAGTCCTCCTTTTGGTTTGATCAACGGCCTTTCGCTATTGGCATCAATAACGAGACCATTGCCTATTGAGTTGATGCAAGTAACAAATTTTACAGGGTATTTTTTAATTACTTTGGCAATTTCATCAAAATGAACGAGGTCAAAATATGGCGGGAGTTTTATACCAAATGGTTTTTTGGATACTTTTGAAACCGCTTTTAGGAGCTTGTCCATAGCGCGTGCATCATATCCGACTATTGGCTTCCCAATTGTATTTGGAGATCCCGGATTAAATTCTATAAAATCAACAGATGATTTGTTAAACGCTTTGAATATTGTGATGTTGTCTTCAAGAGTCATTCCGGAAATGCTGGCAACGACTGGTTTTTTGCACCCTTTCTTTAATATCTGTGAAAATTCCACGTACGCTTTATAGCCAAGATTGGGAAGACCCATTGAGTTTATAGATCCATATTCAAGATCGGCGTATCTTGGTTCAGGATTCCCCTCTCTTGGCTCAAGAGTGCAAGACTTCATAGTGATGGCTGAAGACTTTGATTTGGCAATCCTTTCAAGCTCTTCCAGTGTTACATCAGCGGGGCCTGCAGCATTAAAAATACATGTTTCGAGTTCAAAGCCAGCTATTTTTGTGGAAATATCAACCATCTAAACAAACCCCATCTTCTTGGCCCAATTTTGAGGATCTTTAGCCCAATCAAGTATTATTTGTACCTGCTCCTCTTTTAAAAACCCTTTTCCTTTTGCATAAAGAGCCGCAGTTTTTGTGTCTGTTAAGTTGTGTGATTTAACTTTAACTTGATTAATATTTTTATCCGCTTCTTTTAAATTATGGCTATAGATAGCAACTTCATCGGAAACTACCCCACCTTGAGCTCTGATAGCTTCTATTACTCTTTTTGATGACCCAGCAGTTGATATTAAATCTTCAATTACCAAAACTCTCTGTCCTCTTGACAGTTTTCCCTCAACTTGTTGACCTTTTCCATGATCTTTAGGCTTGGATCTAACAAAAATCATAGGTTTATTTAATTTATCGGCAATCCATGCTGCGTGGGGAATTCCTGCCGTCGCAACACCCGCTACTACATCGAACTTACTCACTTTAGCTTTAATTAACTTAAGAAGCTCATCTATAACAAGTTTTCTTTCTTTGGGGTAAGAAATCAAAATACGGTTATCAACATACACGGGGCTTAAGACTCCGGAATCGAAACGGAATGGTCTATTGCGGCTGAAACTTACAGCTCCGATTTCAAAAAGAATTTTAGCAACTTTTTCAGACTGTTCTGTATTTGTTGATTTCATCTCTTAATTTTTGGGCTTCGACTCTGGGACTCTGACTGTAGATTATACTGCGGCTGGCATTAAACATGATTCCCCCGCCGTTATTGTCGACTCCGGCTTTGACCGCTTCTTTGATTTTCCCCTTTTGCGCACCAAAACCCGCGGATAGAATTATTTTGTCTGGGAATAAATTTCTTACATTTTTTAAATCTCGGGGATAAGTTGCTCCGACAAAAACTCCCAAATTTGACTTGTCCCATTTTTTAACTTCTTTGGCGACTTTCATGTAATAAGGCTCCCCATCGACTTTCAGATTTTGAAATATTGAAGCATCGGGATTAGACGTTTTAATAAGGACGATTGTCAACTTTTGTTTGTAGGCAAAAAATGGCTCGAGTGAGTCGAAACCTAAATGAGGATAAACAGTTGTGGCATCCGCACCCCAGAAATCAAATATTGATGTTGCATACATTTTGGCAGTATTGGCAATATCTGCCCTTTTAGCGTCCAGAACGATCGGTATATTGGGATAATTTCTTTTGAGATAATCGATCGTTTGTTTGAGATGCTCTAAGCCTTTAATTCCAAGCGCCTCGTAAAACGCTATATTAGGCTTATAGGCGCAAACTAAATCAGCGGTTTGGTTAACGATAGAGATATTAAACTTTACCAAGGATTCTCCTTTGTTAACCGTCTGTTTCTTGATTCTCTCCAGTTCGGGGTCAAGACCTACGCACAGTAAGCTGTTGTTTTTAGCAACAATGTTTTGGAATTTGTCTTGAAAATCCACTAAAGTTCTTGAGTTAAACAATCGGCGATAAGATTGGAAATGGTGACTGTTTCGATTTTCTTGTTTTTGGCATTACTTTTTACGCTGTCGGTAACAAAGATTTTATCAATTGGGCTTTTTTCCAGATTTTCAACGGCGTGCCCCGCAAATACCCCATGAGTTGCACAGACAATTATTTTTTTAACATTTCTTTTTTTAAGAGCTTTAACGCTTCCTATAATCGTTCCGCCTGTTGAAATAATATCGTCAATAATAATTGCAGTGTCACCGCTCATTTGACCGGTTATTGACAACACTTCCATTTCGTCGCGAACGTGTGTTTGACGATGTTTTTCAATAACTGCGAGCGGCGCATTTAGAAGTGTGGCAAAATTCCTTGCGCGCTTAACACCGCCAACATCCGGAGCAACAACAACTGGGTTAATTAATTTTTCACCTTTAAGTCTTTGGGCAAGTACATTTAGAGCACTTAAATAAATTACGGGAACATCAAAAAAGCCGACTATCGCATCAGCGTGCAGATCAAGACAAACTACTTTATTAATACCGCTTGCAATAATTAAGTCTGCAATGACCTTGGCGGAAATAGGTTCGCCGGTGCGATTTTGTTTTTCCTTGCGGCTATAGCCAAAATAAGGAATTACCGCCGTAATTTTGTGGGCTCCGGAGCGCCTTAGTGCATCGGCAATTAAAGAAAGCTCTATTATATTATCGTTTACCGGGCGTGAATTTGATTGGAAAATGAAAACATTTGAATTATTTACATCATCTTTGACCCAGACGTCTATCTCGCCGTCTGCGAATTTTCCGAGCTCAAGACTGCCGAGTTTAATTTTTGATTTTTGAGAGACTTCTTTGGCAAGTTGAGGGTTTGAGGATCCGGAAAAAATTCTCGGAGGATTCATGAGAATCAAAACTTTACGTTTACTTCTTTGCGCGCAGTTTCCTCTGTTTCAAAAAATATTTCGGGTTTAAAGTTAAGCATATTAGCAATTAATACGTTGGGGAAAATCTTTATTTTAGTATTGAATTCTAAAACATTTGTATTGTAAAACTGGCGCGCGGCGGCAACCTTTGTTTCAGTGTCACTAAGTTCTTGCTGCAATTCTTTAAAGTTTTCTGAAGCCTTAAGTAGCGGATAATTCTCAGCAACGGCGAATATTGTTTTAAGAGCATCAGTAAGCATATTGTCAGCTTTGGCTGCAGCTTTCGGGTCTTTTGCGCCAAGCATTGCTGATCTTGCTTTGGTTACGTTTTCAAAAACACTTTTTTCGTGTTTTGCATAACCCTTAACCGCTTCCACCAAATTAGGAATAAGCGAGGCTCTTCTTCTGAGCTGAACGTCTATACCGGACCAAGCCTCTTTAACTCTCATTTTTGCTGTAACTAATCCGTTATAGAGAAACCAAATGTACAAAGCGACAACAATAAGCAAAGCTATGGCGATCGTTGTTGGTGACATATAGCGCTAATCATACCCTAAACATTTTCTTAAATTCAACCCAAGGCAGAGTATTTGCAATATGTCTCTTTTCGGCCCAACCGCGTCGGGCAACAGATATACCAAATCTCATATTGTCCATTTGCTCAATTGCGTGGGCGTCGGTATTGATAATTAGCTTAACACCACGGCTGATTGCTTCCCTCACTAAAGTATCCGTAAGGTCCAGTCTATTGGGGAAGGCATTAATTTCCAACAGTGTGTTTGTTCTATGACACGCATCAAAAACCTTAGGCCAGTCAGCTTCATAAGAATCCCGTTGAGTCAAGAGCCTCCCGGTGGGATGAGAAATAACCTGAACATAAGGAGAATTGATGGCGGCCATCAATCTTTTGGTAATCATTTTCTTGTCATGCTTGTGGCTTGAATGAATTCCGGCTATTGCCCCGTCTAACATTTTTAGTCCTTTCTCGGGCAGAGAAAGCTCGCCACTTGTGAGAATATCTATTTCGAGTAAATTTAGTACTTTAATATTTTTACTCGATGTTTTTAATTGTTCAATATTCTCTGTTCGTTTTTTAATCAAATCGATTATTTGTGTTTTAGTGTGCGTCGAAAAACCGGGTGAGTGATCAGAAAAACCAACATACTGATATCCCAACTCTTTTGCTTTGCTAATTATTTCTTCAAATGAATTGGCCCCCAAATCGTGGCTTGGCTCTATTGGATAGCTGGAGTGCAAGTGGATATCTCCTTTAATATCCCTTAGGTCAATTATTTCAGGTAACTTATGAGCAAGGGCAGCCTCAACTTCACCCGTATCTTCACGCATTTCCGGAATAATATAGTCCATGCCCAGGAAATTATAGAACTCTTCTTCTGTCTTAAACTCTTTCAGCTTCCCCTTAATTTTTATTCCGTAGTCGGAAACAGACATGCCTTTTTTAAGCGCATATTCTCTTAAACGTATGTTATGGTTTTTGGATCCTGTAAAATGCTGCAGGAGTGCTCCAAATGCGCGGGCCTTTTGAACTATTAAATCAAGGTGCATTCCGTTAAAAAGCAACACTGATGATTTTCTGGGTCCGGCATCGATAATTCGTGAAATTTCTTTAAACTTCTTGAAATGCTCGATAATTGCTTTGGTGTTTTCAGAAGCTACAGCTATATCAATGTCTCCAACTGTTGCAACCATTCTACGCAGTGAGCCCAGAGGTTCTGCCCTTTGGCAATCTTTTTGGGACCTTAAGTAACTAAGTACCCGTTCGGCAACCGGGAATGCTTCCGTTAACAAATAGCGATCAGTGGTCTTATGACTTAGCTCTGAAATGGCTGTTAGAATTTCCTGTTCGCTTTTTTCGCCAAAGCCGGCCAGTTTTCTGATTTTTTGCTCTTTTGCGGCTTTTCGTAAATCTTGCGTATTTTTAATATTTAGTTCTTTAGCAAGCCTGTAAGCACTTTTAGGACCAAGGCCTCCGATATCAAGCAGCGGAAACATACCTTGAGGTAGGCTTTTTTTGACGCTATCGAAGTGATTGACTTTTCCTGTTTTAAAGAGTTCCTCGAGGTGCCCCTGAATCGATTTGCCAAGACCAGGGATAGTACTCAACTTGCCCTCTTCCCACAAATCTTTAAGTTCACTAGTTGCATGCTCTATACTGGATGCGGCGTTATCGTAGGCTACAACTTTAAAGCGGTTTTCACCTCTTGCCTCGTATGCTGCCGAAATTTCTCTTAAGAGCTTAACAATTTCTTTATTGGAAAAGTATTTCACCGCTTTAAATTATATTAGATTGACACAGTGACTGCTTGATTGTAAACTACACTTCGATTGAGGGCCCGTAGTGAAGTGGCCTATCACGCCTCCCTGTCACGGAGGAGATCGCCGGTTCAAA
>CAYMGH010000058.1:0-3437 GCA_964389935.1 uncultured Gammaproteobacteria bacterium
ACTCTCTTACGCAGTGCGGCATGAACCTTTTTAACAGTTTTCTCTATTGCATTTTTGTTTTCGGTAAAAAGAATGGTTACAACAAAATATCTGGAGTTCTTTTTATTTGTGTCAAATCCTAAATCTCCGGATTCGTCAAGAAATATGTAAGACATATAGGAGAATAATATCAAAAAACAACCATCGCTATTACAAAGTGTGTGCTTGAGCCTTTTTCTATGCGAAAACCAGGGTCGCCAGAATCATCTACTAAAATCAGCATATTGTGGAAAGGTATCGAGAGGTATATTACGCAGTTACTCCAAATTTAGTCTAAGTTCTGCTATTCTAAAAGAATGCTACGAAATGGATTTATAGCAACTCAATTAATTGCTTTGATCAGTGTCTAGGACCAGAAGTTTGTCCTGATCTTGATAACACCAATTTTTCTGAAATTAACAACTTTCCTGCAATAAATGTACTCACTACTTTTACTGGTTATCACAACGAAGACTCAACGGTAAGCACTTACTCAATACTAGCCAATAATGCAATTTATACTTTTTGGTTCTCATGGAAAACAGAAAGTAGTGAAGCATTTGAAGAACAACGACTATTCAACCGAATAATTAAGAGCTTCAATTTGACGACTTCTAATTAGTATTTAGCCTAACCCAATAATCCAAACTAAAATAAGAAGGCTCACAGGGTTTGTACTCGATTTATGCGTATTCTGAGAACCACATTAGCTATCTAAGACTTGAGGCTTATTTGCAAACGTTGCATAGAGGTATCCTATTTTAACTCCAAGGTTCACCTACAGAAACTTCAATTTCATTTTCAGCATCACGGCCTGCTTCATTAAATGCTTTCACTTTAATTTTATGCTTGCCTTTGTTTGCAGCAGCAAATGTAAAATTAAACTTAACGTTTGAATTGTTGCCAGTCTTTGTGTTTTTTATAGACCCGTCAACATAAAACTCGACTTTGGTAATATCCCTGCCGGATTCAACATCAACCTCTGTTTCAACACTAAAGTCTACCTGACTGTTTCCACTCGGCTTTTTGAAATGAACTTTTATCTCATCAGGATCCTGCGTAGGTTCAACTTTCAATTCACCTGGCGGCCTGTACTTGGAATCGGCATGAGACGCTGCCCACGCGTCAATTCCCTCCTGCCAGCGGTTCTTGCCGTCTGTTGATACCGGATCAAATTCCAGGAAAACATAATATTCCTGGCCATCTAACGTTTTTTGCGCCAAGCAATCTTTTGTCGGCTCCGTTCCCTTAACAAAAAATTCGCTTCTCTTGGGGAAATCCCGGCACGGAAGTCCTCCGGCAAAAGAATCAATTTCAAGTGCTGTGATGTTACCGGGTTTGTTGAATTCCTCACTCGGCCGATCGCGCAGCGCGAAAGTCATTATGCGGTTCCAAATTGGGGTGGCACCGGTAACACCCGACGCAATCTGCGGATTCATTGGCGAGTTATCGTTATTGCCAACCCAGGTACCGACAACAATGGAAGGCGTATAGCCTACAGCCCAATTGTCACGCTTATCATCAGTCGTTCCGGTTTTAACCGCCACTGTCCTGCCGGCAATCCGAAGCAGGGAATTTGCACCGAATACTTCACCTCTGGCAACGTTATCAGATAAAATATGTGAAATTAAATAAACAACATCTTCGCCTAAAACTCTTTTTTCCTTAACATCCTTTTTCTCCTCTAAAACTTTGCCATCCCTGTCTTCT
This sequence comes from uncultured Gammaproteobacteria bacterium, assembly GCA_964389935.1. Classification (GTDB taxonomy): domain Bacteria; phylum Patescibacteriota; class Microgenomatia; order Curtissbacterales; family GWA2-41-24; genus WO2-FULL-40-11. Next base: position 1,729 of record CAYMGH010000058.1, read on the forward strand.
ACCTTCAATATCGGCGTAGGCTCAATATAATTGCCGCCGTTGGCAAGCGTCGCGTAGCCGGTAGAAAGTTCCAGCAATCTAACTTCTGCTCCTCCTAAAGTAACTGCCAAGCCGAACCGCTTTAAATTTTCGTCTGTAGGCTCAAGTGATTTAATCCCGGAATCAAAAGCACTTCTCAGCATATTTTTAACACCGACGAGCGCTGTCATTTTTACAGCGGGTATGTTAATTGAATTGCCTAGCGTAAATCTAACCTGAACAGGTCCTCTAAACTTGCCGTCATAGTTAACCGGCTTGTAAGGTGGTTGACCAATCCCTCCCGGAAACTCAGTGGCAACATCCATAATAACTGTTGCGGGGGTATAACCGGCTTTAAACCCGGTTACATAAGTAAAAGGTTTTAGTGCAGATCCCGGCTGCCTGAGTGACAATGTGACATTGACTTGCCCATCATAATCCTCTGCAAAATAGTCTTTTGAACCCACCATCGCCAGTATCTCGCCCTTTTGGCAGTCAAGTACTACAGCAGCACCGTTACCAACATTTAAATTACTAAGTTTTGTGATTTCTTCAGAAACAATCTTCTGAACTTCCTGCTGCAATTCAAAATCCAGAGTTGTTGTCACTTTAAGACCTCCCTGCTCCACAAACTTCTCGCCGTACTTTTCGACCAGAATATCCCGGACGTAAAAAATAAAATGTGGCGCCCTGATACCCTGATCATCAGGACTGAACTCTACATTCGGTATTTCCTCTTTGATTTGCTCTTCCTGCTCTTTGGTAATGTAGTCATCTTCACGCATTCTGCGCGCAACGGCTTCCGCCCGTTCTATGTAGGCATCCGGATTAGTTCCATAAGGGGAATAAAATGTGGGCCTTTGCGGCAGTCCTGCCAGAATAACCGCCTCCGTCAACTTTAAATCCTTTGCATCTTTCCTGAAATAGGTTTGAGCAGCTGCTTCAATACCCCAGGCAGTTCCACCGTAAGGAACTTCATTGAAATATATCTGCAGAATTTCGTCTTTTGTATATTTTCTCTCTACCTGTACGGTGAGTATCGACTCCTTAATTTTACGAGTAATAGTTCTTTCCGATGAAAGAAGTGTGTTTTTAACTACCTGCTGAGTTATTGTCGACCCGCCCTGCAGGTTTCTCAAGAAAACAATGTTGAGCGCTGCCCTGGCTATTCCCAGCGGCGAAAATCCTTGATGTTTATAAAAATTCTTATCCTCAATTGAAATCGTCGCTTGCTTGACATAATCCGGAAGTTCATTCCAGTTAACTAGTGCCCTGTTCTTATCACCAAAAATGTCATAAAGAAGTTCACCATTTCTATCGTATATTTTTGTAGAAAGAGAAGCATCACGCTCGGTTAATTTATAAGGAGAAGGCAGGTCTTTGGCAAAGATCACAAATGAAAAAATCGTAAACACAATCAGCAAAATGAGGGAAAAGAAAACCAGAGTTGAAACAACACCGAAAAAGCGCACCCAAAAACGCCGGCGATTGAAATTTGACTGTTCAAGAAAAGGATGCCTAGTGCGTTGAGAATGAGAAATTTTGGCAACTCTTGAAGAAAAACGTCTTGAGCCCGGCCGATTTATCCTAAATTTCATAAGAAACACATGGGCATATGCTATCGGGAAGATTTACCGCAAACACAACCCAGACAATATCGATAATTATATCCCAAGTTTAAGGAGTTGACA
>CAYMGH010000058.1:3447-5604 GCA_964389935.1 uncultured Gammaproteobacteria bacterium
AATTTCATAAGAAGTCTCGGTCACTGTATCTAGAAGTTCTATCACGACCCGATCTAATATCGGATATTATATCTTAATTTTAAAGGCAATGAAAATTGGCTTGCGGCACTTTTTCAAAAAGGAAATACGGCTTAGAAACTGGTATCTAAAAAATTGCTATGGAGCTAAAAAAGTTTTAAGATGCTTATAAATATGGATAAAATTGATGAACTCCTATCGCGAGGTGTCGATGAAGTAATCCCTTCGAAAGAAGACTTGGAAAAAGTTTTAAGAAGTGGCAAAAAATTGCGTGTCTATCAGGGCTTTGACCCGTCTACTCCTCAGCTTCACATAGGCCATATGATCGGCCTTCGCAAACTTGCCCAGTGGCAAGATCTAGGACATGAGGTAATTTTCCTAATTGGGGACTTCACCGCCAGAATCGGCGATCCTACAGGCAGAGAAGAAACAAGGCCTCTACTTTCTAAAGAAGAGGTTGAAAAAAATGCTAAAACTTATAAAGATCAGGCTGCAAAAATTTTAGAATTTTCCGGTAAAAATCCGGTCAAACTTAAGTTTAACAGTGAATGGTTAGATAAGCTTAAAACTCCAGAGATCTTGAATCTATACTCACAGGTAACCTACCAGCAAATTATAAAAAGGGGAATGTTTAAAAAAAGGCTAGAAAGCGACGAGGATATCTCATTTAATGAGATCACATATCCGATTATGCAAGGTTATGATTCCGTTGCAATGGACATTGACGTTGAGGTAGGCGGCCGAGACCAGCTTTTTAACATGATGATCGGCAGAGACCTAATGCACAAAATGAAGAGAAAGAATAAATTTGTAATGACAACAAAGCTGCTTGCTGATGCTCAAGGCAACAAAGTTGGTAAAACAGCCGACAATGCAATAAGTTTCACAGACCCGGCTGATAAAATTTTCGGCGCTATAATGAGTTTTGACGACGACATAATTACAAAAGGCCTTGAATATTTAACAGATGTTACACGAGATGAAATTCAAAAAATCGAAAAGGCAATTGCAGACGGCGTCAACCCAGTCGAGTTCAAAAAACGTCTGTCATTTGAAGTAACCAAGCAGCTGGCTGGAGAAAAGGAGGCTCAAAAAGCACAGAGTGAGTTTGAGTCTGTTTTCCAAAAAGGCGCTAAACCAAAACACGTTGATGCAAGTGTTAAAGAAAACGTTTCTTTGACGGAAACAATTTCCGCCTTAGTATCTAGCAAATCCCAAGCGAAAAGACTCATTGGACAAGGAGCCGTTGAAATCGACGGGCAAGTAGTAAAAGATGGGAGTGTAAAGACTCAGAAAGGTCAGGTCTTAAAAATCGGCAAAAAAACTTATGCTAAAGTAGGAAAATGAAACTCTTTAAAAAATCTTATTTAAAACACGCCTGGAAAATTATCATTTTAATCTGCGGCCTGATATTCATTATCGGCCAGTTTGCTATTTACCTGATCTACGGACTAAGGTAGACAGTTAACACCTACTCTCCCTACATACCTTTTGGTATAATTCACCATATGGCAATAGATTGGACAAACATCTACAAAAAATATAAGGGTCTTTGGGTAGCTTTAAAGAAAGACGAGAAGACAGTAATTGCCTCTGGAAAAACTGCCAAAGAAGCATGGCAAAATGCCCAAGATAAAGGCTTCAAAAAACCCATCCTTAGCCGCATGCCCGCAAAACTCATTCCTTATGTGGGCTTCGGGCTATGAAGTTTCGTTACAAGAAATACGGTCCCAATATTCTTCGACCGGTCATTCCAATTGAAATTGTGTACCAAAATATTCAAGTCCCCTATGAAGTTCTTATTGACTCCGGCGCAGACAGCAACATCTTTGATGCTCAAATTGCTGAAATTTTAGGACTAAACCTGTTATCTGGAAAGGTTGCAGAAGTTGCCGGCATCACCGGTAAAGAAGAAAAATACTATATCCATTACCTAGATTTAAAAATAGGCGGTCATCTGTACAAAAATGTAGAAGTCGGTTTTCTTAAACAAATGAGCAGATTCGGCTACGGCGTAGTAGGGCAAAATGGGTTTTTTAATTTATTTGCAGTTAAATTCGATCTTATTAAAGAAGAGGTCGAGCTTAAACCACGTTTTCATTAATATCTCGGCCAGTTTGCCATCTACATCTTCTACGG
>CAYMGH010000059.1:0-5443 GCA_964389935.1 uncultured Gammaproteobacteria bacterium
CTACACACATCGGGAGTGGGTTAGGTTTGAAAATTGGTGCTTTTTCGGATTACTTCGATAGTTGTTAAATTGATAGATTCTTGTATTGTTTAATTGGTAGAATTAGAAGTACGGTTTGGGATGCGAAAGCTGCTTGTTTTAATTTTAATCACAATAGTTTCCCTTTTTATTTCTGCCAGTTCTATAAAAGCAGACGAGCTTTCCGACATCCAAAATGAGATTAACGCGCTTCAGGGGCAGCTGGATGCATCAAAAAACGCGACAACTCCGCTGGAGGCTCAAGTTCAAAGCCTCAACACCCAGATTACTTCACTTGGCATCAGACTTGTTTCAATCAGAAATGATTTGGTAGAGAGCGAAGAAGACCTTGCCCATCAGAGAGAAGTACTGGCTGCAACTGTCAGAAAATTTTATATCAAGAGTTTTGTCAATATTCCGCTTTTGACATTTTTTACCACCGGAGATGCGGTAGAAACCTTAAAATTGATTGCTTTTCAGCAAAATTCTTCCAAAGTTGACCGCAGTATTATTACAACGATAACTGAAAAGGTTGCAAAGTTAGCAGATGACAACAAGCGGCTGGCGGCAGCGCAGTCTCAACTGGATAAGCAGCAGCAGTTTTTAAAGGGCGAAATCGCCAGCGCCAGATCTTTCCAGAGCGAGCTGGAGGGCAAAATTGCCGTCTTATCAGCTCGCCAGCAGGAAATTATTTCGGCAAGAAGCGGAACTGCCATAACCAGTGTCGGTGAAGTGCCATTGGGTTCTGATTTTAATGCAACGCCGGCTTTTAATCCGGGATTTTCGCCGGCATTTGCGGCGTTTTCTTTCGGCGCTTATACACACAGAAACGGTATGAGTCAGTACGGAGCTAAGGGCCAGGCGGAAAATGGCAAGAATTACAAAGACATAATCAACTGGTACTACGGACACGGAGTTAAAAAGGATGACGGCATGCCTTCGACAATTTCGGTTTCTGGTTACGGGGATATGGATTTTCAGACTTATCTCTACGGAATTGCCGAGATGCCTTCCAGCTGGGGGGCAGAAGCCCTGAAAGCTCAGGCGGTGGCTGCTAGAACTTATGCAAACAGATCAAATAAACCAATCTGCACGACGGAAGCCTGCCAGGTATTTTCCAAGAGTAAATCCGACAGCCCGCCGGCTTCTTGGAAAGAAGCGGTCGATGCGACCAATAAAGAAATTATTGACGGTGATGTTTCTTCGCAGTATTCATCAACCGCCGGGGGCTATTTAAATACCAGCGGCTGGGATACATCTGATAGATCAAACAGCGGAGACTGGACAACTCGAGCATGGGAAACCAAAGGAGGCTCCCCTTGGTTTTATAAAGGCTGGTATCGGAGCGGTTATACAAATAGCGGCAATAGCTGCGGTAAATCTAGCCCATGGCTTACTCAGGAAGAATTTACAGATATTGTAAATGCGGCAATAGTACTTTCCAATACTGACGACGGCCGGATTTTGCCAACGACCATTAATCAATGTCCGATTGGGGGAAGCGGGGGGAATCCTTATTCGATTTCGGAGCTGCGCGACAGGGCCAATTCCTACGGCGGAGCAGTGACCAGCATTTCATCGGTAACTGTCTCCAACAATAATTCCGGGCAGACTACCAGTGTTTCTCTTTCGACTAACCGCGGAACTCTTGATATTTCAGGATCGACATTTAAACAAGCTTTTAACCTGCGGGCTCCGGGTTATATTTCCATTCCCCAAAGTGGCTTTGCGTTTTTTAACATAGAGAAAAAGTGATAGGTTTTTGCGGATTCCAATAAATTAAATCCAGCTGTTTTGATAGAATGGAACAGATGAAGGGTGCAGCTAAAGACATAATTCACAGCATTCATTCTAAGAACCCCTTAGCTATGTTTGCTCAAGCGCCAGTAGGGGTTTCGTTTGAAACTCAGCAGAAAAAAGAAGATATCATACTGCTGCTTCGAGCGCATGTCATCACTCTGATTCCGGCAATTTTGGAAATAATTTTTCTGGCAATATTGCCAGTACTTGTTTCCTCCCTAAATTTTTTGGGGATTAATATTTTTGAAGCAATATCGGCTGCACAAGTATTCTGGGTTTTACTGGCCTGGTATTTATTCGTTTTCGGGTTCGCTTTTTATAAATTTATTTTTTGGTATTTTAATGTTTATTTGATAACCAATGAGCGAATTATAGATTTTGATTTTAAAGGTATTTTGCACAAAGAAACTGCTTATGCGAATCTTTCGCAGATACAGGATGTGACGCCAAAAGTTGTAGGTTTTTTCCACACGCTTTTCCATTTCGGTAATGTCTTTATTCAAACAGCAGCAGCCAGGCCGGAATTCGAATTTCACGCAGTCGAAAATCCTGATTTAGTCGCAAAGGAGATTTTAGAACAGGTGAGACTTGAAGAAACTGAAGCGCCGGGAGAGATTAAATAATGCCAATAGAAACAGCTGGATTTGGGTTTTTAAATAGTTTAACGGTTGGGTTAGGAGTTAAGATGTTTTTAATATTATTTTTAGTTTTCTATATAATTTTCGCCTTAGTTTTATATAGACAGGTGCTGATAATGTGCATGAAGCTACCAACGCTACTTTCCGGTCATCTTAAGTTTGTTTCGGTAATTAATATTGGAGTTGCTGTCGCCGTTTTATTTTTAATACTGGGGCTTTTTTGAGATGGAAGAGGTTAATTTACAGATAGAAAAGATTACCGGACAGGCAAACGATGCTGCTTGCTGCGGTGTTTTTAGCTCGAGGGTTTCTTTTGGTGACGGAACTATCGGGACACTAGTCAGCTGCATACTGGTTAAAGGTGCCGGCAGTAGTGATGGTGCCAAGCAAGTAAAAGAAATATTTGATCTTGCCAATAAAAAACTTGAGGGGGCGCAAAGTGGGTCCCTTGATGCTTTAGTGAAAGCCGGTGAAATAAGCAAAGAGTATAATTCTTCAAAAAATCTTGACGCGAGTTTTTCCCTAATACTTTTTTACAAGAGTGCCTCTTACATTTTTCGCAGTGGAAGCAAAGTTAAAGTTTGGGTTTATCTTGGAGCGGGCGCACAAGAACTTTCCTTCGAAAACGGCTCCGGCCATCTAAAGGAGAGCCAGATTATTTTGATTGCCACAGAAAAATTCCTGAGCAGCTTTGATTTAAGTGACACCTTGAAGGAAGAAGACGTGAATCTTGAGGAAGTTGTAGACGGACTGGCGACAGAAATTTCAGCCAAAGGCGATCAAAGCGAAATTGGAGCGGCGCTGGTGTTGGTGAAGGAAGGAGCAGATGCAAAGGCGGTAATTGAAGATACGGAAATTAAGGAAGTAGAAAAAGTTGATGAAAACATTCAGCTGGACACGTCCCATGAAATTGCTGCACCTGAGCCGGCCATTATTGAGACGTCTGCAGTTGAGCAGCCGGATTTAGAAAGTTCGTTTGGACAAGAAGCGGATGAACTTGAGCCGGCGCCCGATACTAAAGAAAACCAGATGCAGCAGCCAAAATTCGGCAATTTTTTGCCAAAAATAGCCGGAGTGATTGGCTCGGAAGTTTCCAAATTGAGACGCGGTGATATCAGGGCAATTTTTCGGCTTAAGAGAAATATCGTGGCAGGCGCGTTAGTTGTGCTTTTGGTTTTGGCGCTGTCTGCATTTTTTACACTGCGCGGCAATGCCGACCGCCAGACTCAAAGCGAATTCAACACTTATTTGGAGAGCGCAAGTTCAAAATATGAAGAAGGCTTAGCGCTGCTTAGTCTAAATCAGGAGAAAGCACGAGGAATATTGATCGAAGCGGACAGCGCAGTTAAAGGGGCTTTGGAAATTGAACCGAAAGATGAGCAGGCCCTGTCACTTGAATCTAAAATTTCTGCAAAACTCAAAGAAACTGAAAATTTAGCTTCAGTCAACTTTTCGACTGTTGTTGAAGTCGATGGCCAATTAGTTTCACTTTCAAAAAATGGGGAGAATTTGGTTGGGATAACTGGCGGCAAGATTCATTTAATTGATGTTGTGAACAAATCGGCAGATGAAATTGATGGCCAAAGTGGGGCCCGAAGCGCCTTTGTTTACGACAGCAAGGCTTTTATTTTTGACGGTAAGGATGTTAATCGAGTTGATTTGGCAACAAGTGCAAGTGACAAGATCATTGAAGGGCAACAAGCACAGGACATTAATGTGTTTTTGGGAAATGTTTATTTGTTGGGAGCGGACCAGATTTTCAAATACGTGCCGATAGAGAATGGATACGCTGAAAGTCTTAATTATTTAAATCAAAAAGAACAATTCAGCCCAAATTCAAAGCTGGTCATTGATGGTTCGATATGGGTTACTAAAGGAAGCGAAGTTTTCCAGTATTTGCGAGGGGATAAGCAGGATTTTGCAATTTCCGGATTGTCTACGCCAGTTGGCAATTTTGGTCTAATTTATACAGATAGTGAAGTTGAAAATATATATGTGGTTGACAGCCAAAACTCGGCACTACTTGTAATAAATAAAGATGGAGTATACACAAAAGCTTACCAATCTGCAGAATTTGCAAGAGCAAGCGGTTTGGTGGTAGACGAGAGAGCCGGGAAATTTTATATAGCAGTAGGGAACAAGATTCTTCAGGCCAATCTATAAATTAAGTGTTGGTCTTCCTAATCGCTAAATCTCACCATTCTGCCAAGATTTTCTACTTTCAGCAAATCAATCCTCGGCAGAGCTTCCCCGCGGTCATCAACGTCAATCGTTTCAAAGTCCGCTAAACAATTGATTCTCCCAACAAAACATGTTTTCACATACACAACATCAATCCGTTTTCTAATTTGCGCTTGAGCGTCTTTAGGGGTTAGTCTTATTAACACTTTGGGGTTTGCACCGACTTTGCCATATTCACTTGGGATTTCTCCCACCAACTCAACCTTATAACCTTCGTTTCCAAACTTATCAAGCAGGGTGCCGGCGATCCAGTCGCCACTTTGGATAATAGGATTTGTGTCGACGATACTTCTGCCCGGGGAGTAATAACTTTGGCTCCAATGAGCATTGGTAGCAATTAGGATATCTACGTCTGGCCGTTCACCTTCCTTTGTGATTACTCCTGCAATGCCATAAACACCGAAAAATCCGTATGATCCAACTCCGGGAAGGAGTTCATTATCTGTTCGATATCGTTGTGCCAGATGGTGGATGGCTTCAACGATAGAACGAATTGTGATAGCGTCCGGCTCGTTTAATCTTAGGAAAAAGTCTTCAGCTGTTTTTACTTCGGTTGGGCGCTCTGCTGATCCTGACATGAAGAGAAGTATACTCAAGCGAGTCAGCCATTGCAATAGTTTTTGCTTTTGAGGCTAATTTCTGCTAAAATGTCTTTTGCTTAATCAAAATCGTTTACGATTTTGAAAAGGAAAAACAAACTTGCGATAAAGATTTTAGGTTTGAAGTAAAATCTGACTAGCAAAGTT
>CAYMGH010000060.1:0-5296 GCA_964389935.1 uncultured Gammaproteobacteria bacterium
CCAATTATCTCAGAAAAATTTTTTTATGTGAAATGCAGTCCGGGATCGGCCTGCAATTTTAATGGATCAATTTTCTTATTTACAAAGAATGCTGCCGCGGCAATCATCGCGCCGTTATCAACAGCAAGTACTTTAGAAGGGAAGAAAACTTTTCTATTTATGCGTGTCGCAGCGTCCGCCATTTGTGACCTTAAAAGTGTATTGGCTGCCACACCTCCGCCGACAACGATCGACTGGCATTCAAATTTTTGGGCTGCCTCAACGGTTTTTTTAACCAGCACGTCAACGATCGCCTTTTGAAACTCATCCGCTATCGCGGACATTTGACCTTTAACATTTGACAGTTGACTAGTGTAATTAACAACAGCTGTTTTTAGACCAGAGAAAGAGAAGTCAAAGTTGTTAGAATTTATCATTGGTCTGGGAAATTTTAATGTTAATTGTCCTTTGTCAATTGTCAGTTGTTGCGCGGCGCGCTCGACTTCCGGTCCTCCCGGGTAGCCGAGCCCCAGAAGCCTGGCGACTTTATCAAAAGCTTCGCCAGCACTGTCATCAAGAGTTGTTCCAACCAGCCCAAACTTTCCGTGATCCTTCATCAAAATTAAATCCGTGTGGCCGCCGGAAACGATTAAAGCAATAAGTGGGAATTTTGGAACAGTATCTAAAGAAATCCAGTTTGCGTAAATGTGCCCGACTAAATGGTTAACACCAATTAACGGTTTCCCCCAGACAAGAGCAAGCGCTTTGGCAGTTTCTACTCCTATCAAAAGTGATCCAATAAGTCCCGGTCCGTGACTGACGGCAATGGCATCGATTTTAGAAATGAGATGTTGGATGTGTGAATGTGGATATTGACTTAACACATGAGATCTTTTCTTTTCTAACATCACACTTCGATATCTACGATCCAACTTCCAACTTCCAACTTCAAATGCCTTTATTAAGGCTTCACTAATAACCGGAATTATTACCTTTATCTGCTCACGGGCCGCTACCTCTGGCACCACCCCGCCATACTTTTTTTGCAGATCAGCTGATGACGCTATAACATTACTCAGAACTGTTCGTCCATCTTTGACGATGGATGCTCCGGTTTCATCGCAAGTGGATTCTATCCCTAGTATTAACATGACTTTTCCCAAATCCACCCTGAGTTACATTGAAGGGTGGTTTCGATTCCTAGAATCTTCATAGACTATAAAGAAACCATCTTGAGTAATATCGAAGTGTGCTTTCTATTCCCAAAATTTCATCGGGGAGTTTACAATTCAAAATCTACTCCGTCACCAATTGCCAGCCCATTTGCAGCAGCCAGGCCAGCGTTAATTTCCAAAATATATTGCGATTCACCACTTGGTCTGTACCTTTTTAATTCACCATCGTTTTTATCTGGTTCAGGTTGTGCGTTTTGCGCGATATAAACAATTTTTTTGTCCTCGTCAATCCAAATAATATCTATCGGAAATTGCACATCTTTCATCCAAAAAGTATAAATTGCCATCCTGTCATAGACGAAGAACATGCCTTCGGATATTGGCAGGCTCTCGCGCTCCGATAGTCCCTTCTTTTTCTCCTTGTCAGTGGCAGCAATTTCGGCTGTGACGTCAAGGCTTTTAACCCTGACTCTTGTTTTACCTTCTTCCACCTGTTCTCTCGGATTGGTAACCGCACTCTGAGTACTTTCTCTTTGGCCAGGAAGCCGGCCAATAGTGGTGAATCCGCGGCCGAATACCAGCAAAACCACAATAACAAGAAACAGACCTCCGATTATTGCCAAATCTTTTTTCAAATTCACCTATCCTCCTGTCCCAACTAAGTATACTGCTTGCCACGGCCTAAAGTTTGATTTAAATGTGTCATCAATTATCAACGCACCGTCCTTGTAAACTTCTCTTGAAAATACCGAAGTCAAACCCTCAGCCGCAAAGTCAACCTGTTTTGTAGTACCTTTTGCTAGTGTTGGATCGTCTTGGTACAAAGGTTCCGGAGCTGGACGCCTGTTGGAAAGAACAGGATCGGAAATCTCTACTTTCCTGCCGTCACTGGTTCCGTAGATGTCGACCTGCAGTTTAGATTGAGCCCTGTCAACTATAGCCTGCACCAGAATATGGTGGCCAGTATCATTTTTGAATTTCAAATCAACTGTTGGTGACCAGATCGTCGCATCAAAACCCGGCGCAAATCCTCTTTGCTCATAATATGCAACCCTGTATGCATGTGCCGTTCTGGCTTCAATTGGCAAACCTGCATTCAAAGCCGCGCGAAATACTGTTGTGGAAACCTGGCAAATTCCCCCGCCATCGTCAAGAACTGTCCTGCCTTTATTAATAACGTATGCTTGTTTAAAGCCCTGCTCGGCCGAAACCGGCCCAACTATGCTGTTGAAAGAAAAAACTTCTCCCGGAGGAACTAAAGTGCCATTAATTAGAGAAGCACCAAGACCAATATTAAAGATTCTGTTAGGAATTGAACCCTGAAAATATGAATTGCCGCTTGCAACCAACCCACGAATACCCAAAGAATTGATTTCTTCGTTGGCAATTCTCGCTTTAGTTACATTAACGGGTAGCTTAATGGAAACTTCTTCACTAGCGTCTAAATTGTCGACAGAAACCACATTCAAAATTAATTCTCTGGTTAATGCTTTGTCTAGTGCCTGCCCGTCCTGAGCTGGGGTGAACTTGTTAACCTTAATTCCGTCAAACTCAAGAGTAGCATCAACTGTAGGCTTGTCGACAACTGTTGCAACTTCTTCTATAAAGAGTGCCAGTTTTTCGCGGTCCAGTTGAACCTCCAAAGTCGGTTGTGCTTTACCCTTAAAATTTACAGCTTCGACAATAACTGGCGCCGAGCTTAAATGCACAGAAACCAAGCTGTTGTCTATTTGTCCCCGGGCATAAAATTTTAATAAATCGGAAAGTGTTTCCCCGGTTATTGTCCAGGTGTCAAATCCATAGGAAAGAATTATATTCTGGTCGTTCAAAGTCTTTACTTTTTCAAAAGCCGCCTTAGCGTTCTCACTTTTTATTTTGGGCTTGTCCTCAATATAGGTAGCAATGATCGGCGCATTTGAAAAATTATCGAGCATGCCAACTAGATCGCTCACCAATCTTGTTCTGTCAATGACCACCCCGTTTTTCTCCGGCAAAATCTCAACTTCACCTGAACCAAATGAAATCGTTGCGTCGCTTGCTTTTTTTTCAACAAGCGCAAACTTTTCATCAAGCAAGCTGGATAATTTCGAATAATCCACCTTGTAGCTCGGCTTAATTTTTTTCCTGAAAAACAATGCAGTCATCCTGTTCCCATAATCATCTAGTGGGTTATCGGCAATAAAGAGGTCAAAAATATTTTGTTTTGAAATCTCATTGTCAAAATCAATGCCCAACTCGTGCGGCAAAAGTTCAATTTTGGCGTTGCCGGCCAAGATTACGATCTTTTCACTTTCGAAACTTTCTATGCGGCTGTCTACAACTCTGGAAATCTGCTCAATATTCTTTCCGGCAACATTGAGACTGGTAAAATAAGTATTTGGCAAAGCTTTACCGGCAAATAAAACCGCGTAAATCAAAAAAATCATCGACAGGGAAAAGAAGGTAATAGTAAATATCCTGAGCGCTTTATTCTGAGCGGAAAAACTCCGGCTTTTAAGTCTTCGACCGTGAGGCTCAGACCGAATCGGCCGGAGATGAAGCGAATCTTGAGCGAAGATCAGAGAACCACTGCCTTCAGGCCGTGGGGATCTATTGAGCTCATTCTTTTTTCTTTTCATAAAAAACAGCTTAGCTAAGGCTAGCCTTATGATATTATATTAATAATCAGCAGGAATACAATAATTCCGCACCTTTAACAAATGACACCTGCCAAACTGCTCACAGTTTTCGCTCTCTCATTAATTCTTTCCGGATGCTCTTTATTTACAGGAGGTCAGCCGGACCCAGTAACCATAAAATACTGGGGTACGTGGGATAGTGCCACTGTTATGAATCAAATCCGGCAGGATTATAAACTAATCAAACCTCATGTAGACATTGAATATCAAAAACAACCCCAACAGCAGTACCGCGAGACTATCGAAGCAAGAAGCCAAACAGGCGACGGCCCGGATGTGTTTCAGTTTCACAACACTTGGACACCGATGCTGGTTCGGGAATTGGCTCCGATTCCCGAAAGTGTAATTTCTCAATCAGAGTTCCAGGAAAATTACTTTACTACGGTTTTTACTGATCTTAGAAACTCGGCAAAAGAATTTGTTGGCGCTCCGATGGGTGTCGACGGGCTTGGTCTTTACTGGAACGAAGATCTTTTTCAGGCAGCCGGAGTTCTGACACCGCCCGCAACCTGGCAGGAACTCGCCCAAACGGCGGCAAGGTTAACTGTCAAAGACAGAGCCGGCAATATTCGAACAGCCGGCATAGCACTGGGCACGTCATCCAACGTCGATCATTTTTCAGATATCTTGGGTCTGATGGTTTTACAAAACGGCGGCGATTTAAGACGCCCAACCGATCAACAAAGCGCCGACGCTCTTGACTACTATGTCCACTTTGCCAAGGGTGAAGACAGGGTTTGGGACGAAGCCATGCCGCCTTCGACTATTGCCTTCTACAGCGGCAGTTTGGCAATGTATCTTGGGCCAAGCTGGAGGGCAGCCGAAATAAAAAGAGAAAATCCCCAGCTCAAATTTAAAGTTGCTCCCGTTCCTCAGCTCACGGATGGCAGTGTTGCCTGGGCAAGTTATTGGGCGGTTGGGGTGTCTAGCAAAATCAAAGACAAAGACAAGCAAAAGGAAGCATTTGAATTTCTAAAATATCTGCAAAAAGACGAGACCTTAATTAAACTCTACAGTGAATCGGCAAAAACTCCAGGCAGGTTAATCGGCATGCCATATCCTAAAAAGGAGCTTGCTAAAAAATTAGCATCAGACCCGATTTCCGGTGCCTATGTTACTTTTGCTCCATTCATGCACTCTTTCCCAATGGCTTCCAACACTTTCGACAATGGCCTTAATGACCAGATAATTGCGGCATATAAAGAAGCAGTTGACGAAGCATTTAAAAGGACATCCTCCGAGAAGGCACTGGAGACTGTTGCCCAAAAAGTTGCAGAAATATTCCGGAATATCGGCTCTCTCTAAACTAAGCCTCTAGTGGAGGGTTGCAACTTTGAATCTAAAATAAATACATTGACCGCACTTATTCTTAAGAGGAAAATTCTCAAGTTTGTACTTGATCGGCTCTTGGACAGCACAGAAACTTCATGGTAAGAGGAAAGAGCACTTTGACCCCCGGGCACA
>CAYMGH010000061.1:0-5228 GCA_964389935.1 uncultured Gammaproteobacteria bacterium
AAAAGTAGTGGGCAGCTCTTAGGATTAGATAAACCATTTTTTGCTGCTCCTTATACTTTACCTTGCCACCCACGGTTTCTGCCATTGATCCACTGCCATCGATTACAAGGTGAAGGTCAAAACCACCATATACTTTTTCCTTTTCAACCACGGTTTCTTCTTTTGTAAATCCAGTGGGATCAAGAATTCCCGATTTTACATCGAGCCTGGCTGCGACTGGGTCTTCTAATGCCTGTCCCTGGCTCATTCTAGTCATACCTACCATTCTTCGTTCTTCGTTTATGTAGTTTTGAATTATTTTGTCAATTTGTTCCTTAATTCGCTTTAGTATGTTCCTGCCTTCTGCGTCTTTCAGTTCATCAACTTGTTCCAGCATTTCCTTAATTTTGCGCACTTCTTCAAGTGGTAAGCCTGTTTGGTCAGAAAATTCCTGCATCCACTTTTCTTCAAGCGAAATACGTTTTTCAGGAGAATTTTGCTCATCCGCTTCTTTTTCAAGTTCTTTTAGGTCATCCTCCGAAAGCAGTTCAGGGGAAAAGTTTTGGAAGTTTTCCATTTGATTTTCTCCAGAGTCAGATTGTTCGTCGCCCTGTTCTTTTATTGGGTCACCTTTTGGGGTAGGGTCGAGGATTAACCATTCTGTGTCACCCTTTTGTCTTGCTTTGGCCCAAGCATGAGCATTACCAGAGTGAAGGTGGGTTGTACCGTCTTTGGCACGACCGCTGACAAAATATCCATTAACACTACGCCATTCTAGATCGTCAAGATTTAATCTTTTAAGTCCAGCTATGAATAACTCACGTGTTAGGTAGCAATCAGCTAGTTTTGCCGAAACCATTGCCTGCAGTCTTTTTGAAGATTGACCGTCAATATTTCTATACATGGATTCGACTTGGTCATCTTGAGGATAGGTAAAAAAGTTGTGAACGAAATCACGCCAAGCTATTGCTTTCTCTTTTTGTGTGGAGGTTAAACTCCTGATTCTTTCTAGTTCGCTCTCGATTTCTGGGGGAAGAGTCTCGATAGTGTTCGTATCTTTTGAAACTATACCTCTTGGGTGGCTCCCTGCATTGTTCGCTATTTTAGCCTCGTATGCTTGATTTGTGGGCGATTTTAGGAAAATGTGCCCCTCTTGATCAGCGAACACTCCAATTCCAAGGTTTTTTAGCTTGGCAAGGCCGTTTTCTGTAAGTTGGTGATTAGCAACTAAAGGCAGTGCAAAAAGATTGGTTCCACTATGCCCAGTGACCGTTCGATGAGGATTGTCTGCATCTTCTGAGTCTCTTTTCGTGGGAATTTGCTGACCTTGTACAGCTTGCGTTTGTGATTTAGACAATCTGCCAGACGCTTCGTCCACAATATCATAGCTGTCTTGTTCAAAATATCCGCCTTGGTAAGGTTTTACTTTAAAGATTGGCGGTACCCCTTCTTGCTTTTCTTCTCTGCCTCTATGCTGTTCGTATTCATCTGTGGCAGGAGGTGGAGTAGGTGGTTCTTGGTCCGGTTGTGCTTCTTGCTGTTCTTGCTCCTGAGGAGGTTGTTCTTGTGCTTTGACGGGTTGTTGGTTTTTAAGAAACTCAAACCATGGCATAAAGCGGTTTTCAAGCCATGCAGCTTTTGCCTCGAACGAAAGGCTTGGGGATTCCAAGGCATCTATTGGTGACACATTTCTACCTTCAACTTTTTCTTCTCTTCTCAAGCTATTGGCTGCTCTCTCAATAACGTTATCTATTTGACCGCTGGTTTTAGTTTGTTCCGCTAAGAGTCTTGTAAACAGCTGTTCTGGGTAACTTTGTCCTCCAATTGAAGCAAACTTCGCTAGGAAACTTCGGGCAAGTTCAGCTCTTTCGGGGTCTGCCTTTTCTAGTGCTTTTAGAGCTGCAACACGTTCAAATAATGCCTGAAAAGCTTGTACCTGGCTATCTGCTTGGCCTAAATTGCGCCATCTACGAAAACCGGAGATGGCTTCTCGACTATCTAGAGATATTTGCCTCATGGCTCGTTCTCCCTCTAAGGCACATGCTCCTTCTATTTCAGCGTCAGTAAAACCTCTATTTTCGAAATAACCCCTGTTAACTTTAAGTTGCCACCTGTCGTCCTGCTTAGTAGCTCTGAACGGGGAATCTATAGTCTCATCGAAAGCTATTTCAATCGCAAAGTCTCTGCTGTTTATATTTGTATCTTTCTCCTGCATATTACAAGATAATTGTATCAAAAATAGGTTCAGAAGGTTATTCCAAAAAAGAAATGACTCGGATTGCATTTCTGCTAAGATAAATTTGTGGACGAGGGCTCTTCAAAAAGCATCATTATCAAAATAGGTTTAGCTATTTTAGTGATAGCGCTATTAGATTTGTTTTTTCTGAATTATTTAGTTTTCAAGAATCAAAAAACCAGTCAGGAATCTCAGGTTATTGAAAAAGACTCCCGGGTGATTGTTGAGCCGTCTCCATCACCAATTGAAGTAGTAGAAAATCAGCCTGAACCTTCATTCGCTCCGATTCCTGTCGGTGGTACAACTGAGACTAAAACAATCGTTGAAAAAGAAACGGTTGTGCAAACTGCCCAAAAAGAAATATTTATTCCAGTAGGTTCGGGGTCTATCAAGAAAAAAGACTGGACGGATATTCCGGGTCTTGAGGTCACAATCGACACAACTAAGTATTCGAGTATTGAGTCGATAGTTTTTGAAGCGACAATCTGGCCGGAAGGCGGCAACGGCCGGGCTTATGCCAGACTTAAAAATATTTCTGATTCAAACCCGTTTATAGAAAGCCAGATTTCCAATGCCGGCCACAGTGGCGAACTTAAAACATCCGGCAATATACCTTTTCCGACAGGCGCCAAAAAATACGGGGTTCAGGCAAAAACCGATATTGAAAATTTTGAAGCTCACGTGGAAAATGCAAGGATTAAGATTACGTTGAAGTAGTCTGGTTTTGAGTTCATAGTTCATAGAACTTAGAAATAATTTAAAACTATGACCTACGATCTAATGACTAAATTCTGCGACTTATGGAGCTTAATAATCCGGCATTCCACCTGGAGGCATTCCCGGTGCAGACGGTGCATTTTTTTCCGGGATATCGGTAATAAGCGCTTCTGTTGTTAAAACCATCATAGCAACAGACGCTGCATTCTGCAGAGCACTTCTGGTTACTTTTACCGGATCGATAACGCCAGCTGTGGTTAAGTTTTCAAACTTGCCAGTTAGCGCATTGAAGCCGGAATCGCCTTGAGCCTTTTCGACTTCTTTGACAACCCAGCCTGCATCCATGCCTGAATTTCTGGCCAGCATCTCTAGTGGTTTAGAAAGTGCATCTTTGACAATTTCTATGCCGATGCGCTCGTCGGTTTCGCCGTCTGATGTCATTTTTTCAAGAACCTTGCGAGCTCGAATCAAAGCTACTCCTCCACCAACCACATAACCTTCTTCAACAGCTGCTTTGGTGGCGTGAACCGCGTCGTCAACTCTTTCCTTCTTCTCTTTAAGCTCGATTTCGGTTGCGGCTCCGACATTGATGACCGCTACGCCACCAGTTAATTTGGCGAGTCTCTCTTCAGCTTTTTCCTTATCAAAATCACTGTCTGTTGTTTCAATTTCTTTTCTGATTTGTTTAATTCGACCCTCTATTGCAGCTTTACTGCCTTTACCGCCAACAATTATTGAATTGTCTTTATCGGAAACTACCCTGTCTGCCCGGCCTAAATCTTCAATGGTGACTGATTCAAGTTTGCGACCCATGTCTTCTGAAATAACATTGCCGCCTGTCAAAGTTGCAATATCGTCGAGCATTTCTTTTCTGCGATCACCAAAACCCGGTGCTTTGATTGCCAAAACATTGAAGGTGCCCCGGAGCTTGTTGACAACTAATGTTGCCAAACCTTCACCTTCGACTTCATCGGCAATAATTACCAAATTTTTGGAAACTTTGACGAAATTTTCCAAAAACGCGAGAAGATCGTTGAGTGATGCTATTTTTTGATCGGTGATTAAAATGTGGGCATCTTCAATAACTGCCTCCATTTTATCCGGATCTGTCACGAAGTAAGGTGAGACAAAACCACGGTCAAATTCCATGCCCTCTTTGAATTCAACTGCCAGCTCTAAACCTTTGCCTTCTTCAACTGTAACTACGCCGTCCGGGCCAACTTTTTGAAGGGCGCTGGTTATTAATTTGCCGATTTCACTGTCGGCAGCAGAAATTGTGGCGATCTTTTCAATTTCATCGTCACCGGCAACTTTTTTAGCGTTTTTTTTGAGTTCTTCAATAACCGCATTGGTGGCTTTTTCAACACCCTTTTTAAGAATCATTGGGTTTGCGCCAGCGGTAATGTTTTTAAGGCCCGCGTTTACGATTGCTTGGGCGAGTATTGTTGCTGTAGTAGTTCCGTCTCCGGCAACATCGTTGGTTTTACTGGCTGCTTCCTGAACGAGTTGAGCGCCCATATTTTCGAAGGGGTCTTCAAGTTCAATTTCTTTGGCAACAGTTACGCCGTCGTGGACAACATTGGGAGCGCCCCATTTTTTATCAAGAGCAACGTTTCTGCCTTTGGGACCGAGGGTCGTTGCTACAGCAAAAGCGAGTTTGTCAACTCCTGCCTTGAGTTTAGTTCGTGCCTCTTCGCCGTAAAGTATTTGTTTAGCCATTTGTGTTTAATTTTTAATTTTCAATTTTAAATTTGTAATCAATTTTTAATGATATAATTTTTAAAATTTAAACATTTAGATTTCATTGAAAATTTCTAATTTAAAATTTCAAATTATTACTTGGCAACAACTGCCATTAAGTCTTCGAATTTCGTGAGTAAAAGCTCTTTGCCGTCAACTTTAATTTCGTTACCGCCCCATTTTTTGTAAACGACTTTGTCGCCTACTTTTACAGGGCATTTGATTGTTTTACCTTCTTCAACTAAATCATCACCGCAGGCTAATACTTTACCCTCCTGAGGTTTTTCGTCGGCAGATTCGGGCAATAAAATTCCGGAGGCAGTTTTGGTTTCTTTTGGAGCAGGTTCGATTAAAACGTATCCGGCGAGTGGTTTCAGCATAATAAGGTTTGTGGGTCGGTGGGCTGGTGGGATAGTAGGCACCTACTGACCTACCATCCTACTTACCTACTGACCTAATATTGATTGAACAATATGAGCAGATTTATAAGAAAATCGCAAGTTTTACAGTAAACTCTTTGAGCACTACCCTCTTGCGACTGCTAAAATTATAGCAA
>CAYMGH010000062.1:0-5127 GCA_964389935.1 uncultured Gammaproteobacteria bacterium
TGTTATGCAAAATGTTGGGAAAAATGATTTCTCTTTAGAATCACACTCTACCTGTTGGCGACTTTCCGGCTATCGTTACTTATTCGCAGTATATGGTGAAGAGCCAGTAAAGAGCTACGTTGACCCGAATTTTGGATACTTATACGGAACTACTCCAATTGCAGAGGAACATCCGGAAACTGTTGTTGCAATAGTTACTCATGATTTTACTGCTGAAACAGAAGAATTTTACAGGCGATATGCACTATTAAAATCTCATGAATTAACAAATGGCATATTTGGCAACATAGAGGTAATTATTATGGAGAATTCAGCTGGTTGGTTTGACAAAGGCTTTTAGGAATAGAAACCCACAAAATTGTATACTTCCTATTGAATGTTTTCCTTAATAAAAAACTTAATATTCACAGATACTGGCAAAGATACTGTTATAGTCTCTATTGGAACTTTTATTAATATTGTAGCCGGCGGGTTATTTTTCATTATTGCTCCTAGAATTTTAGGCCCTTCGGATTATGGTTTATTTTCTACTGTAGTTGCGACAGGGCTAATGGCTGCCTCGATTGCCAATTTCGGGATAGATACGGGAATTTTAAAATTTGCAAAACTTGGTTCAAGTGACTTTAATAAAATATTATCCCTCGCATTTAAATCGTACATTTTTCTAGGGATTCTTGTTACTTTAATTGGGATCATTTTTGCCCATTTTCTGGCTTCCTTTTTAGACCAACCACAAATTACTGCTTTATTGAGAATAGCTTTCCTTGGAAATATATTTGTACTGCTTACGAATTTTTACGTAGCATCCCTCCAGGCAAGACACCAGTTTGCCAAAGCCTCTATTGTTAACATCGTTTCTAATGTCTCAAGGTTAACTGTCTTGGCACTTTCTGCATATTTTTTTACTGTCGGGCTCTATTTTTTAACTATTATTTTCTTTTCTGCTACTCTTGTCTCTGCGATAGCAGGAAAATTCTTAATGCCGTTTAAATATGAGAATGACGGTAAAGCAGATCTTTTGAATTTCCACAAATTCAATGTTTGGATTGCACTGTCTTTGATAATTTCAACGGTTCCGTACGAAAATTATCTGCTTTTAAAAATAGCAGGGCCAATTCAAACGGGCTTTTATGCTGCACCGTTTAAAGTCTTGTCTTTTGCGCATCAATTTGGAGGAAATTTAACAAGAGTGTTTGCCTCAAGATTTTCATCATTTGAAACGAACCAAAAAGCAGTAAATTATGCCTTTAAGGCAGCATTGCCGGTAAGTATTTTTATAGCAGTTCTTGTTTTTCTTATAATAATATCAGCTCCAATCATTCAGATTATTTTCGGTGCCAATTTTGAAGAATCGGTGATTGTGTTTAGGATACTAGCAGCAGGCTTTATTTTTTTCATCGCATCAACTATACCAAGTTCAATAATTCTTTATCATCTTGGCAAATCAAAAATCTCATTTTTAATAACCGTTATTCGTTATCTTGCTTTTGTTGTTTTGCTACTTTTACTTGTGCCAGGTATACAAGCAACAGGTGCGGCCATTGCTTTCAGCTCTAGTGAGTTTTTGTCTTTTATTTCAATGACAGCTTATTTAATTTACCAAATAAAATCTTCTCGAACCGCCAAAGATTTATGAGTATTTACCTTTCAGTAATCGTGCCTTGCTATAACGAGGAACTTAGGTTTAAACGCGGATTTAAACATTACTTTTCCTATCTGAAGAAACAGAAATATAGCTGGGAGTTGCTATTTGTGAACGATGGTTCTTATGACAAGACAGAAGAATTGTTAAAAAATTCGGTAAAAATAAATAAAAATGTAAAGATGATAAGCTACAGTAAAAATAAAGGGAAGGGATACGCGATAGTTAAAGGTGTAGAGAAAGCACTAGGACGATATATTTTATTCTCCGATATTGACCATTCTGTACCTATCAGTACCATTGAAAGTTTTTTTAACTCTTTTGAGAGAGGGTACGATGTGGTTATAGGATCCAGAAGAGTAATTGGAGCAAAGTTTTTAAAAAGACAACCATTTTTAAGAGAGTTTCTAGGAAGAGGTTTTTCTGCTCTTGTCAGGCTGCTAATTGATTTTAAAATTACGGATACAACGTGCGGTTTTAAGGCATTTAAAAACGAGTTTGCTAAAAAAATTTTTCAAAAGATTACTGTATATGGCTGGGTGTTCGACGCAGAAATTATTTTTTTGTGTAAAAAGTACGGTTTAAAAGTTTCCCAGGTTCCTGTGGTTTGGGAAGATGTGCGGGGATCAAAGGTATCTGTAGGCCGTGATATTGTGGGATCGCTCTTTGGTCTTTTAAAAGTAAGGATAAATGACATCCAAAACAAATATTGACAAGTATACTTATTATTTTTTATTTTTTCTGCTTGTTTTTCACATAATTCTGCTTGTAAATACCAAATTCACGCTATGGCCGGAGATGGTGGTTTACCCCTATTTAGTAAATAATGGTTTTCTACTATATAAAGACATATTTAATCCATACCCGCCATTATTAACAATTATATTATCTCAAATTACTAAAGTACTTGGTTATGGAGTCCTGAATTTTCAAATTTTTACATGGTTAGTTATTTTATTCATCGATGGGATAATTTTTACTTTAGCAAGAAGAATAACCAAGAATAGTTCACATGCCCTACTTTCTGTAATTTTCTTTACCTTTTTCTCGATTCCGTTTGGAGTTAACGGTTTGTGGTTTGATTTAGTGCAAACGCCTTTTATCTTAATTTCCGTCTATCTTTTCTATTCGTTTATTCTTAAAAAAAAATTCTATTATTTTTATCTTTCGGCATTTTTTTTATTAGTCGGCGTTTCCCTTAAACAACAGGCAGCGTGGCTTTTTATTGGATTTTTGCTGTTTATTATTTTCAGTAAAAAAATTTCGGCAAGAGAGTTTCTTAAAAGATTGCACATTCTTATTTTTCTTTTGTTTTTTGCAGCAGTTCTGCATCTCATGTTTTCGCACTACTTAGGAGTCGTAGAAGATTTTTTATTTTGGGTTGTAAAATTTCCAATTTTTGAAGCTTCTAGTATGCCCGGTTATGTTCTTTTTCCGATGGCAAGACAAATTGTTGTTTTGACAGCGCTCTTTTTAATTTTTACTCCGATCTTTTTGACAAGAGTGTTTGTTTACAGGTTTATTTTGTTGATCTCTTTATACTTGTTAGTTTTTGCGTATCCCAGATTTGACTATTTTCATTTGATTCCTTCTCTTGCGGTTATTGCACTGCTTGCTGGTCCACTCATAGAACGCTTTTTTAAAAGCCCATTGATAGTAAAAACTGTTTCGCTGTTTGCGCTGGTATTTCTGGCTAGTTTTTCAGCAAGATTTTATTTAAATAGCTTGGCAAGTGAAGTGCGATTTTTTGAGAAAGAAATTTTTGATTCTGCTGTTTTTATATCAAATTATGTTCCGCAAGAAGAAAAGATTTATATTCAAAACGGCCCAGATCAACTACTAGTCCTTTCCCAAAGACTTCCTCCTAAACCATGGGCAGATGAATTCTCCTGGTACTTAGAGATTGGTGGCATGCAGGATGAAATCATCCAGGGAATTCGTATGGAGCAAACTAAATTTATTGTTTTTAAACCTTATAAAGAGGGAGAAAAATATGATCTTGGGGTTTATAGGCCTAAAAAGATTGCAGACTTCATTAACCGAGATTACAAAAATGTAATGCAAATTTCCCAAAACTTATGGTTGAAATTAAAATATGAGAATTAACAGATACCTACTTACAATAATAATTTTGATTATAGTTTTTTTTACTCCGTTTTTGCTTAAGCCGGAAATTTTAGCATTTAGGGATAACGATCTGGGAAGGACGTATATCCAAGTTTTAAAATTTGTGCAAAATTCTGTAATCACTGATAAGACCTTACCGCTTTGGCGTGGAGAACAAATGATGGGCGAGACTTTAATCGGAAACGCAGTATTTCCGGTTGTTTACCCTCTTAATTTTATTTTGCTAATTTTCCCTGTAGATTTGGCTGCGGTTTTTTTCTATTTAGTCCATTTTTTGATAGCAGCAATTTCTGCTTATTTTTTGGCCAGGTCTTTTTATTTCAGTAAATATTCTTCTACGGCAGTTGCATTATTCTATGTTTTCTCGACCAAAATGCTGCTTCATGTCTCTGCGGGTCATATAACAATGGTTGCAGCTTTCGCTTATTTTCCGCTTTGCTTATTTGCGGTTAGGAAAATACTTGCGAAACCGCAGTTTAAATGGGTGATTATAGGTTCTCTATCGAATGCCTTTATGCTAATTCTTTACCCGACAATTTTTTACTATTCGACGATCTTTATATTTTTTTATGTTTCATACAAATTATTTCTTTTTAAAAAAAACATAAAATCAGCCTTCCTTTTTAGAAATTTAGCTTTAGTGATTTTGATGTTCTTGATAGCTTTTGGTTTATCTGCCGTTCAACTTTTACCCCAATTGGAATTCGGTCCTCTCTCTACTCGATCCCTGCTTAAGATTGAAGACGTAGCCCTACCTTTGTGGAACTCAGAAAGGTTATTAAAAAGCCTAATCTTTCCATACGCAGATTTTAATAATTTTGATCATGAAGCTTTTCTCTATTTTGGATTAGTTCCGTCTATTCTAGCGATATTGGGCTTCTTTTATTTGCCGAAACTAAAAAAGTTGATTCTTGGGTTTTTTGGAGTTTTAACATTAATGTTTGTTGCCGGTACTTCTACCCCGGTTTTTCCACTAGCTTACAATCTCATTCCATATCTTAGCTACTCAAGAATAACAACCAGGCTTTGGTTCGCTGTAGCACTTATTGTTGCTCTACTTGCGGGCAACACTCTTAATAAAATTAAAAGTAAACCCCTAATCTACCTGCTAGTAGCTATCTTCATAATTGAATCGTTTTATATCGGTTATAAAAAAATATTAAATGTAAGCGATCTAGATTTCAAAAATCAGGAGATTTATCAGTTTTTAGCAAATGATAAAGATCTTTTTAGGGTTTATTGCACAACTTATTGCTTTAACCCTCAACTTATCCAAAAGTATAATTTGCAGGTTTTACATGGCGAGACGCCAATTCAGGATATCGATTTTGTCGATTTTTTACAAAAAGCAGGTGGCT
>CAYMGH010000063.1:0-5000 GCA_964389935.1 uncultured Gammaproteobacteria bacterium
AATTTTCCGAAGAAATTTTAAAAACAGAAGTTTATGCCTCCAGCTTTGCCAAATTTCTGCAGGACAACGCAGCAATTCTTTCCGACACTATTGCTGCAAAAGAGTTGCCGGAGGATTACAAAAATCCGTTTGAAGCTGAGAGCAATACTGTCGGCGACAGACTGACAGCTCTTGGAGTGGAAGATAAAGATATCCGCGATATGTTTGACAAAAAGACGCTGGATTTGAGCTTAAATGGCAACGAATTCCAGGACTTCATCGTAAAAAATCAGAATAAATTTTTAGGAAAATTGGAAAGTTTAGCAACCCAGGGAGGATAAATGGCTGAAGACGTACCAAAAACACCACAAACAGGACCGGAAGTACAGGGTCACGGTCAACCACCTGCAACACCAGAACCATTAACACCAGAGCAACAAGTTGCCGCGCGGGCGGAAGAAGCAGTGGTACCAGAAGAAGGACAGTTGGAAGGGGATGCCGGAGAAGGTCTTGATATTTTAGCCGCACAAACCGAGTTAGCACCACAAACTCCTGAAGAGGTAGCAGCAAATGAGGCTGCTGCCGTTGATCTAGCAGCGCAGGCTGAGCATTTACGAGAAGTTCCACCCCAACCAGCTCAACCTGCTGAAGCAACCACCCCACAACAAGACCCAATGGAAGCGTATTTAAACAGATTAAATAATATGCCCCCGAATCAATTACAAAGATCTCATGACAGGTTAGACAAAATGATCAAAACAAAAACTAGGCTTTTGAACAATACATATGATGACCTCAGGGCTCAACAATTTGAAAACGAGATCGCTGCACTAGAAACCCAAAAAGAGATTACTGAAGACGTGATGCAAGAAAGGAACATAGAAGTTACTACCAACGGAGCAACAACTACCCAACAAACTAATGCGGAAAGACAACAGGTTATGGAGCAAGAAGCACGGGAGTTTGCTGCGATTCAAAAAATGACGCCTGAACAGATTACTGCCAAAAAAGGTGAACTCGAAGCTTCGAGAGATTACTTGAATGATAGATCTCAAAACGCACCAGACCCTAAAGACAGACAAGCTGCTAAGGATGCTTTAGTAAAGGTAAGAGGTCAATTAAAAATAGTAGAAGGCGTTGCAGAAGGAAAAAAGGCTGAAAAAGAAGAGAGTGACCGGAAAGGGGAAGCTGAGAAAGCAAAAGAAGGTCATGAGCAAGCGTTAAAAGATAATACAGAACCTGGGTGGTTCAGAGAAATGGAGACCCTTGCGAGCAATAAACTTAAGGAGAATCAGGGTGAAATTAATAGGATTAAAGAAGAATTACAAGATTTGGCGGACGGGCCAGAAAAAACTCAAAAAGAAAAAGGATTAGTTGAAGCGCAAAAAACTGCTGTAGAGCTTAATAAAGAAATAAAATTCTACAAAGAAGGCCTGGAAGGCGCTTTACAGAGAGAAAGGGATGAATTTACATTAACCGAAAAGTTTACAGAAGACGATCTTGAAAGAATTTCTAGAAAAGATTACGGAAAAATGTCGGAAGATGAGCAATCTAGATACATGAATGAAGTAAGAAAGAGGAATCAAAAACTAACTGCTGCCCAAGGAGAAGGGCTTCGCACTAAAATCATGAAGGGTGAACCGTTGGGAATAAAAGATAGGGCTCTATACGCTGATTATTTTGCCCGAAAATTAATAAATCAAAAAGGAAGAGAGAAGGGGGATTGGGAAACTATGCAAATGCTCGTGGACAGGTATCCTGAAATGTCTACTTATGTAATGGACAAAGTAATAAATAACAGTGAACAAATGAAAGCCTTTAAAGAACAAAATCCCAGTGACTGGGAAAAGATTGTAAAGTTTGCCGGCAGGAATAAGCACTGGCTTATGATTTTATTTGCAATCATAGCAGCCGGAGCAACAGGAATTGGAGTAGCAGCAGGACCTGTGTTGGGCGGAATCGCTGGAGCGGGCGGCACTGGTGCAGCTGGTGCAGACACTGGCTGGCTTGGTAGCCGTAGGGCGGCTTAAAGTATTAAATACTTCTTCTTCACAACTTTAAGTTCAAATTGCCGGTCAAGGGGAAATTGCTTTTTAACTTTCTTTAGTTGCAGGTTTAATTTCTAGTGTTTGTTTTTGATAACTTAGCTTAACGTCAAAACGATCAAAAAACCCTTTTTGTCCTAAGATTCCATGACCGAACTCTTCCATTTCCGCGAAAATGGCGGTGAGATAGTAGTTCAGACCATTAATACTGATTTCGACTTTCCCTAGGTAACCGGTAACTTTTTCTCTACCAATACCTTTTAAACTGATCTTTTTCGATTGCAACGGAATATCCAGTTCTTTAGCTATTTGAACATTGAAAATACAATAATCGGCGCCAGAATCGATTAAACCCGAATAGAGTACGAATTTGCTTTTGTTTTTAAAATGACAGGAATTACTGGTCGCCTGATTTCTGAAGAAACTTGCCGATAAGGAAAAACCATTACGAGGAAATTTTTCCCGAGCCCACGATTGGAAGCATTTCCTTAGGAATGTCAACCATTAGTGGCATTTTTATGCCTTTCTTTTGCGCTTTAAAGAGTGCTTCTTGTAGTGTTTTTGCAGAAGCAACAACGGTCACATCTGTGGGGCTTTTAAGAGCGACCCACTTACCTTTATAATCTCTATAAATTCGCGTCATATCGATCGCTTTCATACTTGCAATTTTACTTCTTTAGAAGATCTATTTCAAATTGCCGGTCAGATTCAAGATCGGTTTCGATTTGTAGATTTTTGTCTCCTTTGTGTGAATCATCACCGCTAGCTGATTCGATTTGCATATTTTCGGGTAAAATTAAGGTGAAGTTGAATTTGTCTTTTTCGGTTCCGGGCTGTTTGGAAACATAAAAATTGTAGCTCGGGGCTTTTTCAAGTTTAATTGTTTTGGGAATGCGGTAGGTAAATTCAACGGTTTTTGATTTTGTTGGCGCAACTTCAACGAAGGTTGAGAAGACCTGCAAATTGCTTGCTTGTGTGATGTTGACTTCACCCAAATCTTGACTCTGACCATTGAGATAGCCAGACAAACTGGATGCAAAAGGCGTGTAAACTCTTAGAAAATTGGTGTAAGTATCATCTGGTGATGAGTTGATGTAAGTTATTTTAAGTTTGGCTGTTAAACTACCGTTTCTGCCGACTGTCATTTCGTAGCTTACGTTCCTTTCAACAAATTGATTGATCTTATTGGCACCAAGGTTGGCTTCGGAAAGCGCTAAAAAGTCGCGGGCGCCTTTGGTATCGTCTGCCGGATCAAAGATCGTGGGCGGCAGGGCATTACTCCACGCTTTGGTTTTGGTAAGAGCAGATAAATCTTTATCGTCGAAACTGGCTAGTAAATGTTTAGATACAAGTGACTGACGAAGAGTATTAAACAACTCAAGATGCGAAGGGTTTGCGTTTGGCTGCGGACCGGTCGAAATACTTTCTGTAACTCTTTTAAAAATTTGGGTTGTTAAATCTGCCAAAAAAACATTATCTGTTTGCTTCGATATCAGAGTTAACAGATTTTCGCTGGAAACTGACTGGTCAGAAATAGTAATTGGGCCAGTTAAGGCGAGTAGATTGTTAATTAAACCCAAATCAAGGGCGATAACTCCGTCGACACTTTTGCCGGTTTCTTTCTTATAGAAATCGCGGGCGGTAGCCGCGTTGGCGGCAAAATCCAGGCTCCAGTTTGAATCACGCAAAAACAGTTGTTCAAGACCGAGTTTTTCGGCAAGTTCCGGCGGCGGCTCGATTTGCTCTTCCAGCTTTCTGTCGATTTTGTAAATATCCTCAATCTTAATTTCAGTTAATTTGCCATTCTCAAAAACAATTTCGCCGAAATTACTAATAAAACCGCCTCCGGGGCGAAGCTGGGTATTGTCCTGAATAAGAACTAAATAGGTTCTTTTGCCGGTTGAATTTACAAAATTAGGTAAGAAATTCACAAACTGCGAAGTAGCCGAGGAAAGATTGCTTAAATCTTTAAACCGATTTTCTGCACGCTCAAGACTATCCAGAAAAACATTGCCCTCTTTGGCTTGTTGCGCAAGTTTGAAGGCCTGAGTTGACTTAAGATAAGCTTCTTGAAAATTGGCTCTTGCGACTTCGACATCGAGTGAGCTTATCTCAACTTGCAATGAGGTGATGGTCTGCAGGCTGGCTGAAACATTCTGGGCGCCGAGAATAAATAGCTCGAGGGCTTGACTGCCTAAGTAGGCACTCTCTAAACCATCATTTAAGGCATTCACTTTGCCAGGTAAGATTAGCGCTGCCGGATACGTAACCATTTTTATTTTATTGGTTGCCGCTTTAAAAGATTTGCCAGCGGAATTTGATTTTTTTTGGGCTGCTTGCAAATCGCCGCTGGCCACTAGCTGGCTGGCAGTTTTTAGTGACGTGGTTGCCAAATAAATGTCCAGGCCAGTTTTAGCAACAAGCAAGAAAACTATGATCAGTAATGCAAAAATGATCCTTTTGGTGCCGAAGTGAGATTTGTTTACAGGAATTTTGGCAGTAATTTTAGCGAAGGTACTTTCTTTTGGTATATTGAGATGCTCCTGGTAGCGCTTTTGGATATCTTCGACTCTGGAGGTGTGAGGTGAGAAGTTGGGAGCTTGAATTTGAGGTGAGATGTGCGATTTCCCCGTTTCTTGGTAAAACGTAAAGGTTTTTTTTAGCCCTTCTTCGAGTTTGACCTCCGGCTTGAAACCAAGCGAGTCCGGGTGAACCAGCGGGTGAGGCTCTTTTTCAATTTGTTTTTCGGGACCGGAAAAATAAAGTTTAAGTTCTTTGCTTAAAGTTGATCTGGCTATTTTTTGAACCTCGTAAGCGCAAGTTAAAGCAATCAGGGGACTTTCGGAAACGATGATTTTAACTTTCTTGGAATCGTCATTTCCTTGAAAATGTTCGAAGGCTTTTAGGACGTCATCAGCATAGGTGGGGAAGACATTCCTTTGCCCTTCATCTTCCAAAATAATTTTGTCGGCAACT
>CAYMGH010000064.1:0-4996 GCA_964389935.1 uncultured Gammaproteobacteria bacterium
CCGCGCTTTTCTGCTGCCTCCGGCATAATCAATATTATATATCACTCTAGTGAAAATTGAGTTAATTTAGGTTAGAATTAGCACACTTCTTTGCTTAATTTATGGCTATATTGAGATTGGCGCAAAAGATCCCGGCAAAAATTTTTAACTTTGTCATCAATTTTTTGACCTGGTTTATTCGCCTGGTCACTTTTTTCGGCGATGTAACTATTTGGATTTTGAAGCAACTCCTAAAAGCACTAGTTGCGCTTCTTGGGAAAGTCCACTTTGATCTTTTGAAATTAAAACCGGTTAAGGCGACAAGAAAAACTCTTAAGCACCCGATTATTTACCATGACAGAAGTTTTAAAGTAGGACTCGCCACTATTTTTATTTTAATAGCTGTCAGCTGGTTTGTAACCCGCGATTTGCCAAGCCCCAAACAACTGGAAAATCGTGAAATCCCACAAACAACAAAAATTTACGATAGAAATGGACAGCTTTTGTTTAATGTCTACACGGACCAAAACCGCACACTCGTTCCTTTAAGTGAAGTACCGGAAGATTTGATTCATGCAACTTTGGCAGTTGAGGACAAAGATTTTTATAAACATAAAGGTTTTGATATTTACGGCATTGTCCGGGCTCTCAACAAAACAGTTTTTCAGAGAACATTACAAGGCGGATCGACCATTACGCAGCAGTTGGTTAAAAGTGTATTTTTGTCGCCGGAAAGAACGGTCAATAGAAAATTAAAAGAACTCTATCTGGCGTTTCGGGTTGAAATGGCATATCCCAAAGACAGAATATTGGAAATGTACTTAAACCAGGTTCCGTTTGGCGGGACTGCATGGGGAGTTGCGGCGGCAGCCGAGCAATATTTCGGCAAAGAAGTTAAGGATTTAACTTTGGCAGAGAGTGCACTGCTGGCCGGACTTCCTGCGGCGCCAAGTTATTATTCGCCTTTCGGGCAAGATCCAAGCCGAGCCAAAACGCGGCAGATTTTGGTTTTAAACCGGATGATTGAAGAAGGTTATATAACTCGTGATGAAGCAGAAATTGCCTCCAAAGAAGAACTTAAATATCAGGAATCAATAATAGATATTCGCGCCCCACACTTTGTAATGTTTGTCCGAGAATTTTTGGCAAATAAATACGGAGAGACAGTGGCCGCACACGGGGGCTTGAAGGTGACAACTTCTCTTGATTTGAAAATACAGGATGAGGCGCAAAAAATTGTTGCCGATAATGTTGGGGAGCTTTCAGCCTTCAACGTTGGCAATGGAGCGGCACTTGTAACAAAACCCGGAACCGGTGAAATTTTGGCGATGGTCGGCTCTAAAGATTTTTTCGATATTGAAAATGATGGCAACGTAAATGTGACTGTGGCGCTCAGACAACCGGGTTCATCTATTAAACCGATTAATTATGCAACGGCATTGGAGCGAAAATTAATTACCCCGGCAACAATTATCATGGACGTGCCAACAACTTTTTCCGGCGGACCGCAGCCTTATCGGCCGGTTAATTACGACGGCAAATTCCACGGGCCGGTTTCTGCTCGCGCGGCACTAGCCAATTCCTACAATATTCCGGCTGTCAAAGTTTTGGCAATAAATGGCGTCGTTGAAATGATTAAGCAAGCCCGCAAAATGGGCATTTCCACTTTCGAAGATGAATCGCGCTATGGACTTTCGCTAACTCTTGGCGGCGGTGAAGTAAAAATGACAGAGCATGCGGAAGCATTTGGGGTATTTGCAAACAGCGGGGAAAGGGTGCCTTTGTCACCAATTCTTAAAATTGAAGATTCCAGCGGCAGAGTTATTGAAGAATTTAAACAACTTAGGGGTGAAAGGGTTTTATCTGCCGAAACTTCATTTTTGATTTCCAGTATTCTTTCGGATAATGGCGCAAGGTCGGCAGCTTTTGGTTCCAGCTCACTACTCAATATTCGCGGCAAAACAGTAGCCGTTAAAACAGGAACGACTGATGACAAACGCGATAACTGGACGATTGGTTACACACCGAGCTATTTGGTGGTCACTTGGGTTGGTAATAATGACAACACACCGATGCGGGCGGTTGCTTCGGGAATTACCGGGGCAACGCCGATCTGGAATGAAATTATGACCTTTGTGTTAATCGATAAAGTAAATGAGACGTTCAAGGTGCCCAGCGGAGTTGTGGGAGTTGAGATTTGTTCGACGACGGGCGGACCTAAAAATGATTCATGCGCAAACCGGTTTGAATATTTTCTCGCCGGCACCGTTCCCAAAGAGGACACGTTTAAACTGGTTAAGGTTTGGGTTGATGTCACGACCGGGCAGGTTGTGGAAGCAGGAACTCCAAATTCTGAAGAAAAAGAAGTGGTTGTTCTGAAAGATTCTTATACTGATAAGGATTATTGCGCTACTTGCCCGCGGCCAGTTGAGCCTTCACCGACTCCAGCACCTTAGTAATAAAATTATTCTAGGAATTTGAAGGAGTTGATAATTTGCTCAACAGTTTGAGCCCGGGTTTTTTCAGCGATAACTGATATTGAAATTTCGCTGGTCTCGTCTTTGCCACCAGATAGCACAAAGTATACGAGCAGCGGATTGTTAGTCGATTCAACTTTGTAAGCCTTACCTTTGTCCAGAACAGTTTCAACTATAGTCATTTGCAATCCATCTTCACCATCAACTTCATTTTCGGCCTTGAGAGCTTCGGCAGCGGCTTTGGGATCAACCGGTAGATAATCACTTTGTACATTGACCGATGAAGCAATATAGACCAACTCAGTATCATTAAATTTAGCGCTAACCGCGTAAGTAAATTCTGCCGGGCTTATTAATGAGCCGGAAATAGAATCTCCACGGAGATCAGCTTCTTCAATGGTTACATCCGGTGGGTAGCTGAATTCAAATCCTAAGATTTCGTTTGTATATGTTAGCCAGTCGTCCGGAATAACTATGCCTGTGGGTGACGGTGTTGGCGATGGCAACTTCTGAACAATTGGTGAAGGCACAGGACTTGGGGAAGGTGTTTGTTTGAAAGGACCGAAATTAATTTGGGCACCGGGGTTTTGCATTTTAAAAGCAATGGTGCCGACTGCAATACCGGCAACCAGCGCTAAGACAAAAGCAAAAAAATAGACTAGGATCCTGGTAACAGGCAAACCTGGTAATTTGGGCAGATCAGGCATACTTCTATCATTTCATTTTACTTGCCAAGTGTCAAAGCCCGTCTTTCAAAGTAAAATCTTCTTTGCTTTCCTGTTTTAAAACACGAAAGCAAGTTGACTTTTGGTTTTGTGAAGGTTGCTCTGTTAAAATTTGCCTATTAGTTCGATAAACTCACCACAAGAATATGGCGAATAAATTTTTAATTACTACTGCTATCCCTTATGTGAATGCGAAACCTCATATAGGACATGCACTGGAATTTTTACAGGCAGATACCATTGCTAGATTTAATCGACTTTTAGGCAAAGAAGTAGCGCTTTTATCTGGAGGTGACGAGAATGCTCTTAAAAATGTACAGGCAGCAGAAGCAGCTGGTGAAAATATTCAAAAATTTGTAGATCGTCATACAGAATTATTTAGACAACTTTCTGAAAAACTGAATATTCATTTTGATTATTTCCAAAAAGGCAGTGATAAAATTCATCACTTTCCATCTAGTCAAAAGCTCTGGAAACTCTGTATACAAGCGGGGGATATATATAAAAAAACATATAAAGGGCTTTATTGTGTCGGCTGCGAAACGTTCTATTCAAAGAATGAGCTTTTGGGTGACAAGTGCCCCGAGCATTTAACCATACCTGAAATGGTGGAAGAAGAAAATTATTTTTTCCGACTCTCCAAGTATCAGCGATTTATTGAGAAACTTATTGCCACGGATCGATTGCGGATTACACCAATTATTCGCAAGAATGAAGTTGTTGCTTTCATCAAACAAGGCCTTGAAGATATAAGCATTTCAAGATCAAATGAGAGAGCAAAGAATTGGGGAGTGCCGGTACCCAATGATCCAAATCAGCGAATTTATGTATGGCTCGATGCTTTGAATATCTACCAGAGTGGCGTTGGTTATGGGTGGAACGATAAATCTTACGAAAAGTGGTGGCCTGCTGATATACATGTAATCGGTAAAGGAATTATCCGATTTCATGCAATTTATTGGCCAGCATTCTTGAAGTCTGCTGGGCTAAAACTGCCAAAGGAATTGTTCGTTCATGGATATATAACAGTTGAAGGACAGAAAATTT
Source organism: uncultured Gammaproteobacteria bacterium (assembly GCA_964389935.1). GTDB lineage: Bacteria > Patescibacteriota > Microgenomatia > Curtissbacterales > GWA2-41-24 > WO2-FULL-40-11. The sequence goes on from CAYMGH010000064.1 coordinate 4,229, forward strand.
CCAAATCACTGGGCAATACTATTGATCCGTTTGAACTGGTTGATAAATTCGGGGTCGAAGCTGTGCGCTACTATTTACTTCGGGAAATTCCTGCTTGGGGGGACGGAGATTTTTCAATTTCGCGGTTTCGTGAAATTTACAACGGGGAACTGGCTAATGGACTTGGGAATTTGGTGGCACGCGTTGCCAGGCTAGCTGCCGACACTAATTTGAATTTGCCCCAAAAAAAGAACTTTAAATTTAAAAAATCGGTCAGCGATGAGCTGAAACAATACAGATTTGATCAAGCACTAATTGCACTTTGGGAAGAAATTAGCGCTCTTGATAGAAAAATTAATGAGGAGAAACCCTGGGAGCTTGAAGGACCGTCCCTTAAAAAATCGATTACGCCGATTGCTCAAGAGGTGCGCGAAATTGCATTCAACTTGAACCCATTTTTGCCGGAAACTTCAGTGAAAATTTTAGAGCAATTTACCGGAAAAGTTACCACCCAAAAACCGCTTTTCCCCAGAATATGACAAAAGCAAAACTCTTTGCTTGGGATTTTCATGGAACGTTAGAACAAGGCACAGAGGTAGGATTTGCTGTAATTTTGAGGAAATTGGCTCAAGAAATCAATTACCAAACAACAATTGAACTTGAAGAAGTCAGAAGATTGTTCGGTGTCAGTATCCTTGATTATCTTAAACACTTTTTCCCAAAACTTTCAAATGCTGAGATATTAGAACTTCGAAACCAAATTAGAGATCGCCAAAACAGAAAGCATAT
>CAYMGH010000065.1:0-4876 GCA_964389935.1 uncultured Gammaproteobacteria bacterium
GATCTAATGACCACATAACTACCGGTGCCTACTGCTGCGGCAATCAGTAGGACGATAATAATAATAATTGGCGCAAAACCTTTATTTATTTTATTGTACTTCATATATACGAAGATTATCTGGTAAAAGTTTGATGCTACTTGATGCTACGGGTGTAAAGCCGCGATCGTCCGCATAATCCGGTATTTCAAGGGTGGAGAGGGCTTTTTCAACTATGGGGAGATAGATTTTCATGTAATCTAGACATTCTTCATAATACGCGGGGTGATTTTGTCGAATTGTTGATGAAATTTTTGTACAGAGGGGATCATTGTCAAAACTAATTATGACAAGATTTTTTTGTTAGGATAAAATAATCATCCTGATAATTGCTTCCATTGGCATCAACGTTTCGAAATGCGTAGTATTTCCCTAGATTAGAATTAGGATAATATTCAGTATGTTGTGCCAAAAAATCTCTTTTATTATTTAAGTAATACTCTTGAATATTGACCGAGCTAACATCAAGTAGGGGCAATATATATATATCAACTAAATTGAGGTTGGGCCTAAATTTATCCGTGCCTGAAACATAAACTTCTACTGGAGGCAATATTACTTTATATATTAAATTATCAGTATTTTTTTTCTCTCCATGTGTCCATACGTCGAAGAGTGGCACATTTGCGTATAGACCAATCTTGGTAGGATTCTCCTTAGTGGGCAAAGGTTTAAGACGAGGAAGCGATAGGTAATAACCCAAAGTTCCGATGGCAAGGATAATTATAATTAAAAGATACTTGTTTTTCATGTTTACTTTTTTCTCCCCCTTATCTTTGGTGTTGTGGTAGCTGTACTTCTAGTACATTCACCCAAATAATCCCCATGAGATAGGTGGGTCTTAACTGCTGGAACACCTATGGTTATTGTCTGAGCATTAGCTGGATTACCTGGTGGGATGTGAAAGATAATCATTTTACTTCGTACATACGCAATATTATTTGTCACTCTTTTAATCTACGCAAATCGTTCTCAAAATTTTCATTCTCAATAATAGATTCTACAACCCCATTGACATTAAGAATGATTTTACCGTTGCTTAAATTAACATAGTAACCGGATTGTCTATCGATCAGTAACCTATCATTATCTATCCACCGCTCCACTTCCCAATAATCTTTGTGGGCTTCCGTAGGATTCTTGTTTACATAAGGATCTTGGTACAATATTTCTTTCAAAGAACCGCTAAGATCTACTATAAAAACTTTATTCGTAACGTATAGCTCACCACCTCCAACCCCACCGTAGTCCCCCATACTCATAGCAAAAGCGAATCTTTTCCAATCAGGCGAAATTGGCATCTTATGCGTACTTTGGAATTCGTAATTTGCCGGGAGCTTTCCTTCTGGGATTAAAATAGTTTCAATGGGCTTTTCTCCGCTTAATTTTTTAATAATAATGTTTCCATTTGAATAGACAAGTTCATAAGGATTATTGGAAAATTTTGTATAGAATGTATATCCATAAACGGCTAGTACCACCACAATTGTTATAAGAATAAGTAGTATGGCTTTAATCATTTTTTATTTTTCTTAATTTGTCCGGGCGGGATCTTCTTGTTTGGCGTAGTGGTGGAAGTTATTGTGGTTGGGCACGCCCCTAATGTATCTCCATGTGCAAGGTGGGCTCGCACTGCGGGTTCTCCAACCGTAATAGTATGGGCATTTGATAGATTACCGGGTGGAATATGGCAGATAGTTATTTTATTCATTTTCAGAAGTTAATTTGTATTCTTCGGTTTCCAAGTTATATTGCCAGGTTTGCCACTGTATAATATCACTGGAACTATCGTAATAGCATACATTGAAGGGAGTTTCTATTTCCAGAATATTGTTACCTAGCCACCTTGTTGGAATAAGATCATCGAAAGGTATCAGACTTTTTCTTGTATATTTTTCTGTCTTAGGAACTTGGAGTGTTAGCAGAACATCATCTTTTATATTAATAATATTGGAACGCCTATTTACACATCCTCCGTTGTAACTGATATTGGTGAACACCAGATAGTTAGCATCTGGAGAAAATTGTATACTGTCAATTAAACCCTGCTCCTCACTGGTAAAACTATCAAGAAAGTTAGCATTATCTCCCTTGAAGTCGGTGCTGAGAATGTAACCAGTGCTACCACCGGTTCCTGACATCCACGGTTCAACTTCAAAATAATAAATCTTTTTATATTTGCTATTTATTACTGAATGGAGCAGAAATCGTTTACCTGGTGAATTTTCTTGCGGATCGTAATTCTGTTCTGTTATTATTTTATTTTTTACATAACCAAGAATCGTTTCTTTAGAAATTGATGATATGAGCCGCTGTTTTTTATTAATTACATTATATATTTCTAAAACATTACCTTTATCATTGAGTACGTATTGTTCTTGATCGTAATCATCATTATTACTATTATTATTTCGGGTAAGAAAAACAATAAAGGAAACAGTAAAAATAACTACGGCTATAATTATAGCTTTTTTAAAACCGCGTAAATTCATCTTTTTCTTGTTGTTGTACAAGGACCTTTAGTATCTCCGTGAGCTAGGTGTGCTTTCAGTGCTGGTTTACCAACATTAATGGTTTGTGGATTACCAATATTGCCAGGTGGAATATGACAAATTGTTATTTTATTACTGGTTTGAGAAACAAATTCTTCAGCAGTTAACTCAATATCTGATTTAAAGACATTATTAATTATACCGTCTCCAGTTTTATCAACTTCAATTGTCACACCATCTTTCCCGGTCGAAAGATCGGACCAATTGAAAGTATAAATGTGGTTTTCATTAGTAGTTATTGGTATATCTTTAGCAATAAAATGAATTTTTTGACCAAAATAATTTGTTCCGGCCGGCAATGAATACGTTCCATCTTCTGTGGCAATAATTTTAAATTTATACTGACTCAAATCTAGTAATATTGAGGCGTGTTTAAATGATTCAGTGTCATATACCACCCCGGGTAATTCATCTATTACTTTCATTCCATCAAATCCGGTCATTTTCCCTGTACTATCAAAGATTTGCAAATATGCGGGGCTACAAACTGATATGTATTGTTGTTCACGAATAGCTATGTCAAGATAAGCCAACAGGGTGGTTAAGTCTGATTGCTCTAGAGGATCAATACCGTAATCATCTTTTGCATTCCTTATTCCATCTTTTACATCTTCTAAATAATCAACATTCTCTATGTTAAATAGGGGGAAGCAACCACTTCCTAATGAGTTATAGCCCCTAACAGCATGGATAATTTTAATGTTAGGCGTGTTAACTTTTTCTCCAGTCCTTAAAGATTCATATTCTCTATTTGGAGTTGGATCGTATTTGTTTTTTGCACTAGCAAATTTTTGCTGGAACGCCCTCATACCATCTTTAATATTAGCAAAGAAGGCTTGATGGCTATTCGCGTAGTATTTTTTATTCAAGTACTCACGACCCCGTAGTGTTCTAGTACCACTATTCAATATAGATATATCTTTTGTTGAAGTATAACAACCTACTCTACTATTTGGTAGTTCACAATCTGGGATCGTAACATTAGATCCCAAACCAATAAGGCCCTGGGAGGTAACTTGCATTATACCATGACCAAAATCGGGTGTTACAAACTCATTATCGTAATTAGCCATAGATATTTCTGCAGTTGCAATTCCTAAAATAATTTCTTTGACAACACCATCATTAATAAAATTTGTAAAATTAGTGTTGTGATCCTTACCACTATATAAGGAATTAGTTGTATCCATATTAAAGAAATAATGTTTAATTGCCTCTAAAATTTTTTCTTTCCTTTCATTAGTGGAATCTTCTAAGAATATTCCTGCTTTTTCTTCAAACTCCGCCTGTTTCGTTGAATCATTGTTTAACCTCTCCTCCTCCATCCAACCAATAGTGTTATCCGTCACATCTTCAACTTTCCAAAAGGTGGAGCCGGAGTTATCTAAAATTTTAATTACCCAAGCGTTTGGCAAGATTTTTAATTTAACACTAGTTGTATCAGCTGATGTGTAAAGAGTCGCTGTTCCGGTTGTGCTGGAGATTTCAGCCCAAGTCTCTCCTCCACCGCCACCTCCTCCACCCCCTCCGCCAGTACAGTCAACGCTCGTGAGCCAGCCGTTTTGGCAAGCCCATGGGAGTTGGTCAACCACATCGGCAGTAAAAAAGTTATCTTCAATAATGTATGGGTTGTCGCAAATCTCATCACTGTTGAGATCAGCGCAAGGGTGATCACTCCAAAAGTTTCCACCTGTGGGCAGAGCATCAAAGAAGAACGTTTCATTGCTGTCAAACTGCACATCAGCTTGAGTGGTGTTGCCAAGAAAATTATTGTTAAAGATGTATCCTCCGCCAAATGTTACAGCCACTCCCACGTTGTTATCTTGGAAGGTGTTACTGGTCAGTTCGTTCAGAAATGCTGAATAAAGTCGAGCGCCGTCTTCACTGCCGGAGATTGTGTTGCGCTGGATTACATTGGTGACGGAGGTGTCTAAGTTAATGCCCGCGCTTGCTATGCCGGAATTTGCGGTGAGAATATTATTAATAATCACGTTGCGCTCGCCTCCGGAAAGAGTAATGCCGCGCCGGTTGTCGAAGGCGATAACACCGTCCACGCGCGTGGTCACAACGTTATTAAGGAAAACACCTGTGGTAAAGTTGGTTACTTTAATATTTCGAATACGAACATCGGTAACACCAGTAGCGTATATTCCGTTGCCTGTCGCACTACCTGTGATAGTATGCCCCGCGCCGTCCAAGGTAATGCCGGAGCCGTTGATCTGTAGGGTCTCGGTGAGGTCGGTGTTGAGAGTGCAGGTTTTGGTGCTGTTGTTCCATGAGCCGAT
>CAYMGH010000066.1:0-4836 GCA_964389935.1 uncultured Gammaproteobacteria bacterium
GATCACGGCAAAGTAACCTTTGTCGATGTTGTCGATGAGTCCGGCTTAGTTCAGACAGTAACCAGAAAACAAACTGAAGTTTCCGCGCAGGACGTTGTCGAGGTTGAAGGCCTTGTTAAAAAAAGGCCGGCAAATTTAATTAACAAAGACATAGCAACAGGCGAAATCGAAATCGAGATTAAAGAGCTTAAAATTATTTCCAAAAGCGCAACACCACCAATCCCGACAGAGGGCGACGGTCGCGATATAGACGAAGATCTTCGCCTTAAATATCGCTATTTGGATTTAAGGCGCCCACGTTTACAAAAAAATCTCAAGCTTCGGCACAAAATTGTTTCACTGGTGCGTGAGTTTTTAAATAATGAAGGATTTACTGAAATCGAAACACCCTATCTTTCAAAAACTACCCCCGAAGGAGCCCGCGATTTTCTTGTCCCTTCCCGTCTGCATCCTGGTAAAGCTTATGCTCTGGCCCAAGCACCCCAACAATACAAACAACTATTAATGCTTGCAAACTTTGAAAAATACTACCAAATAGCCCGCGCTTTTCGTGATGAGGATATGCGCGCCGACCGGCAATTTGAACATTCGCAAATTGATATCGAAATGGCATACATCAAGCGGGAAGATGTTTTAAATTTAGTTGAAAGAATGATGGTTTATGTAAGCGAAAAACTAAAAAGAAAAGTATTCAAAAAGCCCTTCCCAAAATTTACCTACGCTGAAGCAATGCAAAAATTTAAGAAGGACAGGTTTGATTTAAGAAACAGCGAAAAAGACGAATCACTTGCATTTGCCTGGGTTGTCGAATTTCCTCTTCTGGAGTTTAATAAGGAAGAAAATCGGCTGACTTTTTCTCATAATCCCTTTACTGCCCCTAAAGAAAAAGATTTGGAAAACCTTAAAAAGCATAAAGATTTAGAGAAGATCGAATCTTATCAATTTGACCTTGTGCTAAACGGGGAGGAACTTGGGAGCGGCAGCGTTCGCATTACCGACCCTGCGGTTCAAAGGGAAATATTCAAAGTAATGGGGCTTTCCGACAAAAAGATCGATGAAGACTTCGGACATTTACTGTCAGCTTACAAATACGGCGCACCCCCGCACGGTGGCATTGCACTGGGGTTGGACAGGCTTTGTGCAATCTTTGCCGGCGAAAAAAACATTAGGGAAGTAATGGCCTTTCCGATTTCCGGTGGCGGTCAGACATCGGTAATGGATGCTCCGACTGAAATGGACAGTGCTACTCTCAGGGAGCTCAAACTTAAAAAATTGTGATCCCGCGCTATTTAACTGCGACAGCCATTATTATTATTTTTATCTCCGCCTTCCTGCTCCCAAAGTCGTCTTTGAAGATTCCAATATTTAGCCAAAGGGCAGAGCAAATTAAAGCAAGCGACCCTCGCCAAATCAATCCTCTTCCGGTTGCCAATTTTAATTACCAAAATCCACAAAGCATCACTGCCCGATCGGCAACTGTAATTGACGCCAAAACAGGTTTAACACTTTTTGAAAAAAATGCCACTCTAAAACATTTACCGGCTTCAACGACAAAGCTCATGACAGCTTTAATTTCCTTGGAAAAGTGCTCGCCCGATACAGTTATTACGATTGGTGAGTTTGAGGGAGAAGGGACGCAGATGGGCCTGAGTGCAGGTGATCAGATTACCGTTGAAAATTTGCTATATGGTCTATTAATCAACTCCGGAAACGATGCGGCGACTGCGCTTGTTGCTGGTTGCGCCCAATCCCCGAACAATTTTACTGCTTCCATGAATCAAAAAGCTGAAGATCTCGAAATGAAAGACACTCACTTTACCAATTCGACAGGTTTCGATGACGATCTCCAATATTCAACCGCCGAAGATCTGGCAAAACTTGCCAATGTCGCTATTTCAAATCCAATAATATCCAAAATCGTAAAAGTTAAAAGCACGGTTGTCACAGATTTTACTGGCAACAAAACATATTATTTGGAAAACATTAACGAACTCTTGGGAATTATTGATGGGTTAGAGGGAATCAAGACAGGCCAGACAGAAGGATCTCTGGAAAATCTAATTACAAAAACTACCAGAAACGGTAACTCTGTTATAGTCGTAGTTCTGGGTTCGGAAGATCGTTTTACCGAAACTCAAAACTTAATAGAATGGGCTTTTAACAGCTACAGTTGGGTTAATCCTTCGCGATAAAAATATCAGCGACAGCATGTGTATAGGCGGCTAAACCGTCGTCGCTCTCAAAAAGATAAACAGGCTGCAGGAATCCCTGATTTTTTTCTGTTTCAAGATAAGCCAACCGAACATTTCTGATTGGGAAAGTGTTGGAATTCGGTTTCTTATTTAAAGCCCCGTTTCCTTTCCTCAAATCCTCAACAGCCATGTCCGGACTTTTCAGGGGGTAGGTAGAAAATCTGTGTTTTTGAATATCACTGCTTATAAATTGAGCGGAAACCACAATTTCGTCATTTGCCAAACCCCAGACTAAAGGGTTTTCGCTGTCAGAATTAATAACAGGCAGATCATCGATCTCTGCTTTATTAAAGATTACCTTAACGAGGTTTGTAGTTGATAAGGAAAGGGCCCGTTCCAAAACACCATTATCGATTTTAAAGTTTTCTTGTGAAATTGTATCTTCTGGGAAAATTTCCAAAGGCAGATTCAGTTTATCAAATAGGTTCACGACCATTTGCTGAGGTTTTTCACGAGATTCTGGTCTGGAAACAATAATAGCCGGGTTTCTCAAATATCCACTGTGAAGTGAAACCGAACCACTAACTGTTTCAATCGTTAAAATCCGGGTAGCGTCTTTAGGGTCGACAAATCTTGCGACACTATTTGATGTTTCAATAGGAGTTTCGGCAAAACCGGCTTGTTTGGCACTGGCAATTGCCCTCTCAAGAACACCAAATTTTTCGACAGCACCAAGAGTTACAAATACTTTAGCCTTGTTGCCGAGCGAAGGCAGTCCTCCGCTAATAGTTTCTACCAGAAAACGGGTATCATTAAGCGGTTCATAACCTTCGGAATAGTCTAGCTTCGGCAGTACACCAAAAGCTATAGTAGCAGGGGAAGATGGCGCCGGGGCAATAAGATTTTTGATTGCAGTGCCAACTCTTATGAGAATCAAAACCACGATTGAAAGTACAATCGCGCCCAGAAGCAAATATATGAGTTTTCTATAAATGGAGATGGTGCTAGTTAATGTAGCCATGCTTCTTTACCAATGATACAATTTTACCATGCAAAAAATTAAAACCAGATATGCACCCTCGCCGACGGGTATTCCTCACGTTGGCAATATAAGGACCGCCCTTTTCAATTTTCTCCTGGCCCGAAATAAAAAAGGCGAATTTATACTAAGGATTGAAGACACAGATCAAAAACGTTCAACAAAAGAATATATTGGCAATATCGAAGCAAGTCTGAAATTGTTGAGAATCGACTGGGATAGTAAATACTTACAGTCCGAAAGGCTCAACGTTTACCAAAAACATTTAGAAATCCTTAAGAAAAAAGGTGTAGCATATGAGGATGAAGGCGCTTGGCGTTTTAAAATTGATAGTTCCAGTGAAAAGATCAGCTGGAATGATCTCGCTCACCACAAAGTTGAATTTCCAACTCATGTAATTGAAGATTTCGTGATCGTCAAATCCGATGGCTTCCCGACTTATCATTTCGCCTCAGTTGTCGACGACCACGAAATGGAAATATCTCATGTGCTGCGAGGCGACGAATGGATTTCTTCAACCCCGAAGCACCTTTTAATTTATCAAGCTTTTGGTTGGCAGCCGCCCCAGTTTTGTCATCTGCCGGCAATTTTAGGAGCAGATCACAAAAAACTTTCCAAAAGAGCAGGAGCAAAATCAACTAAAGAATACTTGGGAGAAGGATATTTGCCGGAAGCGCTCACTAATTTTTTAGCGCTTCTTGGTTGGGCGCCGGGGGACAATAGAGAACTATTCTCGCTTGATGAACTCATTTGCGAATTTTCGCTGGAAAAGCTTAACAAAAACAGCCCGATTTTTAATATCGAAAAATTAGATTGGTTTAATCGGAAATATTTACAACAGTTATCAATCGAGATGCTAGTTACCAAAGTCAAGGCCTTTTATTCTTCGAGCGAGCGTAGCGAATCGAGAAGTTCTCGACGGGTTCGAACAATAACGAATCAAAAATTGGCAAGAATCTTAAATCTGATCCGCGACCGATTGGTAATCCTTGCTGATTTTGATAAATATGCGTCGATATTTTTTGAAAAAGGTTCTCAGGAGCCACCATCAAAAGAAAAAGTCGACACCGCAAAAAAAGCCATATTATCTATTAAAAATTGGGATACTAAATCAATAAAGGAAAATTTGGATCAATTTACAGAAGATAATAATCTTGAAGCTAGCGATTTTAAAAACACTTTGCGACTGGCCGTTTTTGCAGATAATACCCCGCCTATTTATGAAAGCCTAAGTGTTTTGACAAAAGAAGAAACTCAAAAAAGGCTGGAAGAAGCACGCCAAAAATAACCATCTATGAAATATCTTAAAGTCATATTTAAAAAAATTCCTAAACGGTTCAAGAATAAAAAAACACTTGCTGCAGTTGCTACCTTTCTGTCTATTTTACTTTCGTTCTGGTTCACAACAAGAGTTTTAAAGCTGTTCAATCAGCAGTTAAATAACCAAATTAACTTTTATAATGAAATTAATTACTGATGCCGGCAAAATCTGGCACTACTGGATCAAAGATACTGAGTTCGTCGAGTCTGAGCCTCAGAGCCGAAGGTCCGAGTCGGTGTGGGAAAGTAAAATTATCTCCTCCTAGCTACATAAATGGGATTCAA
>CAYMGH010000067.1:0-2735 GCA_964389935.1 uncultured Gammaproteobacteria bacterium
GAATAATATCTCCACTATCACCCCCAAAAACTGATGGGGAAATACCGGGAATATAAAGAATAAAAGTCAAAAGGAAAATAAGGACAAAGGAAACTAAAGTTAAATTCAAATTTCTCAACATTTTTCTAGACAAATCTGGTAATTTGTTATCGGCTTTCATACTAAGATGAATGCTGGGTATTCCCATTCAGAAAAGACATAAAAACCTGTAAAATTTTTATCTCCCTATTTGTTTGACTTAAAATTGTTAATAATTTGCGCACACTCATAGTAAGGAATGAAGAAAATCCTTGTACTATTAAATCTTTTTTCAAACTGGCTTCCTAAGTGAACAATATATGCCTTCTGCGATTTATAATTTGTAAGAAACGACTTGAAGGAACGGCTGGTTTCTGATTTCTTTAGACTTTGATATTTTACCTCAATCGGGACGACTTTTTCAGAAGAATTAAGTACAAAATCTACTTCTGCTTTATCTTTAGTCCTCCAGAAGTGGATTGCCAAAATGGTATTTGTAATCTTCTCTAGCAAATTATTGTAGATAAAATTTTCAAACAAAAATCCTTGTGGCAGTACTTTAACCGCAGTACCAAATTGCCCCACGGCATAATTTTTCAGGCCTAAATCAACAAAGTATATTGTACTCATCTTTGTTAATTCCTTACGGATATTCTTAAAATATGGAAATACTTTTCTGATAATAAACGTTTTTTCTAAATACCAAAGGTAATTTTTGACGGTATTCATGGACAATCCAAGTGTTGCTGATAGTTCTGAAACATTTACCAAATTACCTACCTGGGAGGCTAAAATTTTCACCAAATTCGTCAAACTTTCAGTTTTTTGAAGGTTTAAAAGTAGTGCAATATCTTTTTCTAAATAACTTTGATAAATATCGGAAATAACTGCCTGTTTTTCATCAAAAGTCGGCGCAAGTACAACCCGCGGATACCCGCCAAAGTTTAGATATTCATCAAGAAGCTCTTTTCCCTTTGCCGGGTGTAAAGCAAAAAAAGTTGGCAATTCATTCTCATATTTATAATCCAGTCTAAAATGTGCAAATTCTTCAAAGGTTAGTGTTGATATCTCAAACAGCCTTTTCCTGCCAATAAGCGATTCATGAACTTTTTCCTTTAGTTCAATACTTCCCGAACCAGAAACAACAAGTTTATACGGTAAATTCATATCATATAAACCCTTTAAAAATATTCCAGCATCTTGTCTCCTCTGTATTTCGTCAATAAAAACAAATCCTTTATCTCTACCAAGTTCAAGCTCAATTTTGGAAAGTAGACTTTGTTGTGAGGAAAAAAATTGTCTATCTGCCTCAAGGTCCAGACTCAGAAAAAGTGTTCGTTCTCCTTTCCTGTCTAGATTTTCTTTCAAAAGGCGCATCAAGGTAGTTTTACCAGCTTGTCTGGGTCCAATAATAAGACTTATTTCCTTTTGTTCAAGATGACTCTGCACAGGCTCAAGAAGGGTCCTTTTAATCATAAAAAATATTATAAACCGATATTTCTAAAAGTCAAGTGATAAAATTCTCGGGCTTTTCTACTAGTTTGCTTGGTTAACGTTTATTACAAAGAGCTAATTGAAAGGATGGACAATCCCACCAAAATAGGCAGCAAGAATTATATCTCCAGAATCACCGCCAAAAACTGACGGTGAAATACCCAAATAGTAAATAATAAAAACAAAAATTATCGTTAATAAGAATATCATCCTCATATCTTAACCGCTCTAAACATCACCTCAAGTCCAAAATGGGAATATTTCATGTTAATAATTTTAAAGCCCATGTTTTTCAAAAGAGTTCTAATCTCTTGCGGCTTCATACAATTTACATGTGCGCCTTGCCAAACCTTGCCTTTCCACTTTGTCCAAATGCCCCAAATTAAGTTAAAAACTAGACTATCTGTATCTTGAATAATTAGTAATGTGCCGTCTTTTTTTAAAACTCTAAATATTTCATCAACGACTTTTCTATTATTAGGAATATGTTCTAGGGTTTCAACACAAATTACCGTTTCAAACAACCTACTTCTAAAAGGCAATTTTCTAGCGTCAGCAACCACAAAATTAGCGTTGGGATATCTCCTTTTTGCATAAGCAATAGCTTTTTCGTACAAATCCAACCCAGTTACTTGAGTTTTTGGAACATATTCAGCTATTTTTGCTGTTAAAGTACCATCGGCACAACCAACATCAAGAATTTTCCCTCTTAAATTTTTTACGAACGGCTTTAAAGAATTCCACTTCCATGTATGCCAAACCCATTGGAAAAGATTGCTCTTTATACCTTTATCATAATAATCAGGCGGAACCTGATTAAGTACTTTCTCATTCATTAAACTAGGAAAGACTAATTTTAGTTATAGTTTTCTTTTTATACCCGAATACTCCTCAATATGGAATAAAATACTTGTTAGGAGTAACAAATTTGAAATTAGAAAATAGTGATTAATAAAAGCTAATTTACCAAAATAAGAAAATGCGAAAAGCAGTAACGACAATGAAAGTATCAATTGTGACCAAGAATTAGGTTTCTTAAACAAAACAAAAATTAGGAATATGAAAGGTATGGTACTCATAAGGAAATCTGGTATGCCACTTCCAATGTTATGGTATAAGTAAGAATTTAAATTTATACTATCATATCTTTCTGGGTACTTTGTATAGAATGCAACAACATCTTCATACAAAGAATCTGGGGACCAAAAAACAAAAGGTAAATA
>CAYMGH010000067.1:2745-4775 GCA_964389935.1 uncultured Gammaproteobacteria bacterium
TAGCTAAAAAAATAGGCGTCAAGCTTTTAATTTTTTTATAATATAAATTGATAAAAACAAAGATTGTAATCATTAAAAAAATTAAAGGGTCCATCCATGACTGTTCGTGCACATATGATTTGGAAGGGTGGAAGAAGAAAATTAAGGGAAGTAAATAACTTGATCTCGTTTCTAATTTTGTTCTTTTTAAAATGCTATAGAATAAATATACCGCTATAACATCGCTTAAAATATAAGTTACTCTAGGATAATTAAAAAAAACACTAGCCGGAGAAAATAAGTATAGAGTAAAAGGGGAGTATGAGTAGTAATTTGGTTCTACACCCTCATACAATTTATTATAAGTCTCGGAGTAAGGGTTTTTTCCAGCAAAAAGTCTCTTAGGTCCCTCTTTTAAAATTTCAAACGTATCAATTAGCGGTTGAGGAGAAACAATTAATATTAAAATCCTTGTTAAAATGCCGATCAGCAGAAGTGACGTAAAAACGAATCCGTAAATAGGAGTGCGTTTATTCCTAAATTCAAAAATAAATACAGAGGATAAAAGTAAAATTACTAGAAGCAGGTTACTCATAAATTTTGTTATATTGCTCTCTTTAAAAAACAAGCCACCAAAAAGAGTCACATATAAGAGAATATTTACTACAAAAGTAGTAAACAGAACGTTTTCGAAAGAAAAACTTACTAAAAACTTGGGTCTTATTTGAAATAGAAAGAACACGAAAAGTAATAGAAAAGCCAGAGATAGGATAAAAAAAAGTACCTGATTATAACTACCTCTTGTAAACGAATATCCAAAAAGTAGAATTACATAGATAATAAGCACGTAAGAAGCTTTCATCGTCTTCAAAGATCATAACATTAGTGATATGTGAAAAAAAATGTTTCAGAAAAAAGAGCACAATAGATCATATGATTTTACTGTGCTCTCAGAGAAAAATTCCAAGAAATTATATCGGACATCCACTAGCGGCTGTAAGAATCTCAGCTGCCGTATTAGTACTAGACCTCCAACACCACATATAATTTCCTGTATTGCCACCAGCTGTAGTTGGATCTTCAAGTGTCGCCCATACCGATGCCTCTGCTGAAGTCCCGTTAGTAGTATAACAATAACTTCTTCCGGGAGACGGATCAGTTGGAACTAGTTTCAAACCGCCACTTGCAGTTAATGTAGTTAAGCCACTGTTTACTCCGCACAAAGCTGAACCTGCTCCTGGATATAAACCCTGTCCGGGAGTAGTGTAATAGGCTTGAACTTCCGTTGCAAGGGCTCCGATATCGTTCTTTCGCTGCGCATCTCTTGCTTGCCTTGTTCGCTTTGCCGGGTTAATAGCAACCAATACTGCTGCTGCCAAAATACCAAGAATTGCGATAACTATTAAAAGCTCGATTAGTGTAAAACCAAATAATTTCTTTTTTTGGGCAGATTTAATCACTAAGTTTAAATCACCCCCTTCCAAGCTTTAACATAATTTTCTTAGCTTAATATCAGTATTATAGATGCTCCATCTGGTTGTCAAGTGTGTGAAGCTGAAACCAATTTTAAATTTTAAGTTTTAAATTTTAAATCAAAACTAAATGATTTAATTTTAAAATTGATGTAAACTATCGCTGTGAAATATGACCTTGAGGAAAGAACGCTGAAATTTGCCGAAAGTGTAATTGAGCTTTGCAAAAAAATACCTCAGAATCCCATTACACTACCAATAATCAACCAGTTAATCCGTGCAGCAACCAGTATTGGGGCAAACTATGCAGAAGCAAACGGAGCTTCAAGCAAAAAAGACTTTAAAAATAAAATCTACATTTGTAAAAAAGAGGCTAGAGAAACAAAGTACTGGTTAATACTCCTTGCCAGGACAATCCCTGAACTAAAAAAGGAATGCAACACCTGCTTCAAAGAAGCCCGAGAACTAACACTAATTTTTTCAAAAATTGCGCAGAATACTAAATAGGCCTTAGAATTTTAAAATTTAAAATTGAATTAAAATTAAGAATTAAAAATTTAAAATTAGCTAAAACTGCGA
>CAYMGH010000068.1:0-4750 GCA_964389935.1 uncultured Gammaproteobacteria bacterium
GTTCGAATCCTAGCCCGGCAGCTCTTCATTTTTCACCCTTCGGGTTCAAAATTCAGAGTCTGCGTCATTCGCTTCGCTTATGACTTCGACCCTCTTAGCAGCTCGAATTTAGCCTCAAAAACTTGATATTCGTAGCACAATGTGCTACAGTACCATTGTGATTTCGGTTCGAAAACTCATCTGGGATGTATGGAATATTGACCATATTGCACGACATCATATAGACCCTGATGAGGTCGAAACAGTTTGTCATGGAACACCGATTATATTGCGTGGCAGGCAAAAAGGACGACTAATATTAATTGGTTTAACAGCAGAAGAACGAATACTTGCAGTTGTACTTGAGGCAAAAGGTGGGGGTCGATACTATCCAATAACCGCGTACGATGCAGATGCCAACGATAGTGCCCTTTACTGGCGATTGCGAGGAGGTGAGACTAATGATAAAAACTAAAAAAGTAAGTAAGATTCCGAGCTTTAAGAGTCACGAAGAAGAAGCAAAATTCTGGGAAACACATAGTATTGCAGACTACATGGATGAGTTTAAGCAGGTTGAGGCTCGCTTTGCCAAAAATCTCTCAGAGGGGTTACATATTCGACTTGACCCAGATACACTGATGAAGTTGCGTTATGAGGCAAAAGAAAAAGGAATTGGTCCAACTACCCTTGTAAGAATGTGGATTAGGAATCAGCTTAGCTCGTCTCGTCACCATGCGTAACATCTACAAGTTTATTTAAACTGTTGATACGTCTAGCAGCTAAAACAATAGTGAGTAACCGGGTGGGGTAACTTATGCGACTGGTCTCAAATCTGGTATGTAAATATACTCACTTTGTCGCTGAATAATGGTTCTAACGTCGTTCACGATGCCCAGCATCTCGGATTCGGACTTATGTTACTGTCACTTTAAGAATTTGCTGCCAAAATTGCCAAAGCGCTAGATATTTCAATTGAGGATTTCCTAAAATAAACCCATTAAATACCCCTGCGGTAGGTTTCAAAGTCTGAGTAAAACTTATCTAGGGAAATACCAAAGGCATTTTGGAAAGCTGTGGGAAGATCTTGTCCTTTCCCAATATTGGCGCAAAAACTATCGAGTGATTTAATATCCCTATCTTTCACTAAATAATCAACGGCCAGAGCAAAATAAGCATACATAGGAGGATCTAGATTCACCCCACTTACCCGTTCATAAGAGTTTAGCTGATTAAAATTTCCTCCACCCATCTTAAACTGCATCATTATCATTTTTTTGGCATCAAGAGAAAAAGGTAGATTGTCTGATTTTTCCATGGCTTTATATGAAAACCATTCAGCCTCTCCTTCCAAAAACCACTTAACTTTTTCTCCCTCTCTGCCTACATTGGCACAACCTTGATTTCTCTGATAAAGATGAACATATTCATGTGCCGCTACTCTGCTTCGCATATCCATATTATATTGGGATCCAATTTGCTTGGGCAGCTGCCAGTCTCGACTTTGGGTCCTATAGACAAAAGTAATAGTGCCGTTTTCATCCAGGAATTTGCTGTCACCACTTGTAGCTTCAACTCTGATTGAGCTTTTTTTGGTGATACTGTGACCAAACCACTGATTCAAATAAAAATCCATTACTTTAAAGCCTTTTCTCATTTCTACTTCATCACTTTTATCCACATCATTTTTAAATTCTATACTAAGAAGAGCTGGCATTTGATGGTCCTCAAAGCTGGCTTCTTTTTGATTATTACTTACCTGAATTTGTTTAGGTGATCCCTTAGAAATTAAGCTTTGAAGGAATTGATTAGGCGGGTATCCGGGCCAAAAAAAGAAAATAAGGCCAATAATTAAAACTAAAAATATCCCAACTTTAAGAAACATTATTTAATTATGTCCCCCCAAATCTTACCCAGTCAAGTTTATTTAGATTGTCAAATTATTTTTGTTTTGTCCACCCCGAGGGTGGATTAGGTAGAACACTGCCTGAAGAATATTCCTGCCGCCAAAGAAAAACTTGAAATCATCCTGATTAGTTAAATTATTACAGTATATGCATATTTAGGTTGAAAAACAGTCCGGACATAGTCCCAAATGGCCAGCTCTAATTCAGTTTCAAGTATCATAGTTTCAGGCCTTTAAAAATACTTCCAGATATACTCTTGACAGTACCATTTTGTCAGTTTAATATATTTGTATATGATCAATACTGTCTCCATTACGGATTTAAAACAGAACACTTCCAAGATCATTAAGAAGGTAAAAACCGAAGGCAAAAGCCTGGTAATACTTCAACGCTCTAAAGCGGCCGCTGTTCTCGTCGACCCTGATTACTTTGATATTTTAGAGCAATCGCTTGAAGATGTTGCAGATCTTAAGACAATTGAAGATCGCAAGAATGAAAAAACCGTTGACTTTGAGAAATATTTCACAAAAAGATTTGGTAAATCCGCTAAGCAAAAATTGGATGAATGAAGTTAAAGCTCTCATCCAAGGCTCAAATAGAACTGGATAAACTAGACGACACACTCGCTCTTAAAATTTCCCAAAAAATTTATCAGCTTGCAAATGATCCATTTGGACAAGCTAGTCAAAAGCTAGGTGGAGGAAAGGGTTACAGAATTAGAATCGGAGACTATCGAGTAGTTTACATAGTGGATAAAACTGCCAAAGCAATAACTGTTATTAGAATTAGACATAGGCGTGACGTGTACAGGCAGTTTTAACCTTAATAGTCCAATAGTCCCAGCTTCAATTTAGCCTCAAAAAATAGTTAAAAAACATTACTTTTTAAAAAAGGCAATTAAGATTCGAACTTTTACTTAAGTTTCAAAAAATTTTATGGCCTGCCGCGTGTAGGGATGTTAACAGGAATTTTGTCGTCTGTTTCAGTATCCATATTGTTCTGTTCAAGTTCGGGAATTCCAACTTCCGGCAGTTCTACTCCCTGATCTTGAGCTTTTTCCCTCGCATCTCTGAGTCTGTCCAAAGAACCATTGAGAAGCTCTTGCTTTTTTTGTCCCGATACTGCATTAGCTGCTTCTTCAAAACCTCTTTGGCCCACTTCCATGGCGCGTTCAATTGCCGGTTTTGCTTGTTCGGGAACCTGCTCTAAGACACGTGCTAGGTTTTCCTGAAGTCTGAGGGAACTTTCGGCTAGAATAGCCAATACTTCATCAACATCCTTACCTTGAGACTTAGCTTCTTCTGCCTTAGCTTGAGCATTAGCTATATGTTCCCCTGCTCTTGCCAGTGCTTCTTCGAGGTGGGCTGTACGACCAGATTCGTTTGCCAGAGAATTAGCTTCTTCTATTCTCTCCAGTATTTGTTCACTATGAACTCTGGCCTGCGCCTCAGCGGAAGTGGCAAAGGCTAGTCTTACACTTTCAACAGCCTTATCTATACCATAAAGTGCGTCTCCCGGTCTGGCACTGTCGGCAACTGCCGCAGTACCGACTGACCCAATTCCCACCAAACCAAGTAATGCCAAAATTGCAATCGGTGCAAAACCTTTTTGCAGTATCCTAAACATCTCTTATTTTTATATTAACATAAAGCGAATATATGGTTGTCAAGTTTACTATTTGTGAGAAACTGACCGACTTTTGGTAAACTAATTCCAGGTATTTGATTATTTCCAGCCATATCTTCTTTTTATGTTAGAATTTAACTTGAACGGACCGTAAAGAGGTTCGTTTTTCGAATGATTGAATCTCTTTTTCACTTCGACCTTATCAAAATCATCGAGTCCATTGGCTATCTTGGCGTTTTCGCAATAGTTTTTGCCGAAAGCGGGCTTTTAATTGGGGCTTTTTTACCCGGCGACAGCTTGCTTTTTACAGCCGGTTTTTTAGCCTCCCAAGGATTTTTCGACATCTGGCTGCTTGCACCTATGACTTTTATAGCAGCAGTCCTTGGCGATTCTGTAGGCTATACCTTCGGCCATAAAATCGGCAAAAAACTTTTCCAAAAAGAAGACTCAATCTTCTTCCATAAAAAGCACTTAGTCCGGGCACAAAAGTTTTACGAAAAACACGGCGGCAAAGCAGTAACCATTGCCCGATTTTTGCCAATTGTCAGAACCTTTGCTCCAATTGTTGCCGGCATGGGGGATATGCAGTACAAAAGGTTTTTGTTTTTTAACGTCATTGGCGCCTTTCTTTGGGCAGTTTGTATACCAATTTTAGGTTTTTATCTGGGCAATGTTATCCCCGGTGTCGATAAATATTTGCTGCCAATTTTGGCTTTCATTATAATTATTTCTGTTTTGCCAACGGCTATTCACATAATTCGCGAAAGAAAAGACGACAGTGAAATAAAAGAAGCTATTGAAGAAACCCGTGAAGAGATTGAAACTATTGTCAAAAAGTGATATCATACACAAATAAACTTATAGTAATATGAACCTCATACCTATATTTGTCTGGTTCCTGGTACCGACTTTAATAATTGTCGCTATCGGTGCATGGGCTTTTACCTCAAACCCTATGGGGCATGAGGATAACCCCGAAGTGCTTTCTACTGTTTCCAAACCAGTTGAGGGCACAGAAGAATTTACGATAGCCGGTAGACAGCACATTACCGAAGGAACTAAAGCAACTGACCACAATTCCAATCCGCCAACTTCCGGCCAGCATTGGCCGGCACCGGCTAATAAAGGAGTTTACGACCAACCGTTGCCGGATGAACGCGTTCTCCATAATCTTGAACATGGTTACATTTGGATATCCTATAAACCGGAGACCTCCCCTGAAGTCATCAACAACATTAAAA
>CAYMGH010000069.1:0-4027 GCA_964389935.1 uncultured Gammaproteobacteria bacterium
CTTATTTTCTTGCCGTTTGCCTTAAGTTTTAAGATGCTATCTTTTTCGGCATCACTGTAGGCGTAGTAAAATTCTTTGACGATGGTGATTTTATAGAGCGGAGGCATAGCTATATAGAGGTAGCCTTTTTCAATTAAGCCCGGCAAGTATCTAAAGAAGAAGGTTAACAGAAGCGTCATGATGTGTTCACCGTCGACATCAGCATCGGTCATAATAACAATGCGGTGATAGCGGGTTTTTTCGATGTTGACTGTATCGCCTATGCCTGTTCCCAGAGCAATGATTAAAGTTTTTATTTCTTCAAATTCGAGAATTTTGTCGAGTCTGGCCCTTTCCGTATTTAAAATCTTTCCGCGAAGCGGCAAAATTGCCTGGAATTTCCTGTCCCTGCCCTGCTTAGCGCTTCCGCCGGCACTGTCACCTTCAACCAGGTAAAGTTCGGACACTGCCGGATCTTTTTCCTGACAATCGGTAAGTTTTCCCGGAAGACTCATGCCGTCCAAAGCACCTTTTCTAAGAACCGCTTCTTTTGCCGCTCTGGCTGCTAACCTTGCTTTGGCTGCCAGAATAACCTTTTCCATAATTTTTCTGGCCTGATTCGGGTTTTCTTCCAGATATGTGTCTATGCCCTCTTTAACCACTTGATTAACTATAGGCTGAATTTCGGCGTTGCCTAGCTTGGATTTGGTTTGACCTTCAAACTGCAGATGTTCCGAATTCATTTTTATGGCAATGACCGCTGTCAAACCTTCGCGCATGTCTTCGCCGGATAAGTTCGTGTCTTTTTCTTTAAGAATGTTATTCTTTCTGGCATAATCATTGATGGCGCGGGTTAAAGCCATCCTGAAGCCGGTTAAATGAGTTCCGCCCTCCTGGGTCGCAATGACATTAGCAAAGGATTCAACGGTTTCCTGGTAACCGTCGTTATATTGAAAACTTGCTTCAACCATAATTTCTTCCAAGTTTTTGGAAACATAAAACGGAATATCGTTTATTGCCTGTTTATCTTTATTGAGGTGGCGAACCAGTGAACTGATGCCTCCGTCAAAGTAGAAATGGAGCTCGCGGTCGTTGCGCTCATCATACAGGTGAAAAAAGAGACCACCGACAAGGTAGGCTCTTTCTTTGACTTTTTTGGATATCGCTTTGAAATCGACTTTAATAGTTGAGAAAATTGATTTATCCGGCAGGAAAATAGATGTGGTTCCGGTTTGCCCAACGGTTAGGATTTTAGGTAGTTGAGAATCTTTAGTGACATCGACTTTGGTGGTTGGTTTGCCTCTTTTATACTCTTGGGCGTAGATTTTATTGTCGCGTCTGACTTCAAGGCGCATCCAGTCGGAAAGCGCGTTAACGGCTGATGCGCCGACTCCGTGAAGACCGCCGGAAACTTTGTAAGCACCCGCACCAAATTTACCGCCGGCGTGAAGTACGGTCATAGTGACCTCTAACGTGGATTTTTTGGCTTTAGGGTGAAGTTCAACCGGAATCCCCCGTCCGTCGTCGGCAACAGTAATCTTTTCGTCTTTATCAATTACCACCCAAACATTTTTGGCATATCCGGCCAGGGCTTCGTCAACAGAATTGTCGATAATTTCCTTAACAAGTTCGTGGAGGCCGTGTATGTCGGTTGAGCCCACAAACATTCCAGGGCGTTTTCTGACCGGCTCGAGACCCTCCAGGACTTGAATGTCACGGGCGGTGTAACTATCCTGGGAATTTGGCATCGGTTTGGTTTACTTTCATTTGATGGAGTAAGCAAAAATCCATTACTTGATTGTAGCAAATTTAGAGATCAGCGATCAAGCGTTTTTGAAGCTGGATTATATTGATGCAAACCCGCCGGCCAGCGATTGAAGCAGCAGGCGATGTCGGGCGGGCTAAAATTAGGAAACAGCCTCTAATCTGTCGACTCTTTCCTCAAGTTCGTCTACCTTTTCTTTCGTGTTTTTAATGTAACTGTGGAGATCAGGTAATACATCTGTTTTTTTCTGGATATTAATCATATCTAATGTAAGCGAATCCAGTTTTACAGAATGCTCATCTAGTTTTGCATTGATTGATTTGAACTGATCATCATGCTCGTCGAGTTTTTTATTTATAGGTTTAAGTTCTCCCTGAAGGACTTTCTTTATTTGTTTAAGTGCTAAATCTGTCATGGGTTTACATTATCTTTTCGGTTGTATTGGCTGTCAAGAAGCAAAAAGCGAGGATGATTTTAACTTGTTTCGGCACGTGGAATATCCTACTTTCCCTTCGTAGTTTATATGAAAAAGGACTTGTCATCCCGAATTTTTCCTCCTATGCTGAAGCCTTCGGAGGATCCATCATAGCTTTAGCGTAGGTGGAAACGAAGGATGAGAATTTTTTAGGTTGAGGAGCAGAATACTTTGTAAATGGCAGGTTGCCGGCCATACTCTGAGCGTATATAATGTCATCATGCCAAAGGTAAAAAACTTTAAAGTCATAATTGAGCAGGATGAAGACGGGATATTTATTGCTGAAGTTCCTTCAATTCCTGGTTGTTATACCCAAGGAAAAACGTATGAAGAAGCCGTAAAAGGAATTAAAGAGGTAATTGAGCTTTGTTTGGAAGAAGCAAAAGATGACCCTGTATATCGCGCAAAGATAGATCTGGATGAAACCTCTCCTGAGAAATTTTTAGGAATCACCAGCGTACCTGTCAGAATCTCCTTCTAATGCCAAAATTACCAGTTGTTTCTGCGAAACAACTCATCAAGATTCTCAAAGATTTAGAATTTGTTGAAACCAGACAGAAAGGCAGCCATAAGTTTTTTAAACATGCTGATGGACGTGCAACCTCCGTCCCTATCCACGTTGGCGATTTAGGAAAAGGATTACTGAGAAAAATACTCAATCAAATTAAAATTTCTCCGGAAGAACTCAGAAAGCTGACCGAAAAGTAAGTTACAAGAACTTTTTGGGTTCAAAATCAAGATAACTTTATGCAACCTTTGTAATACCTTCTATGCTAGAATTTGTGAATATGAAAACGAGAAAAACATCAAGAAGTAAACATCCGGTGGTTTATGCTTTTATCGACAGCCAAAACCTAAATTTGGGTACAAGCAAGGATATTTACAGAGGCAAAAAACAAATCTATAAAGGTTGGAAACTGGATTATAAAAAATTTAGGAAGTATTTATCCGATAAATTCCGTGTTTCCAGAGCTTTTCTGTTTATTGGTTACATAAAACAGAATGAGAGACTATATCGCCATCTAAAATCATGCGGATATAATCTAGTATATAAGCCCACTACGAAGGACAAAGGTGGTAAGCCTAAAGGTAATGTTGATGCCGAATTGGTGCTTTATGCGGTAGCAATTGAGTATGACAATTATGATAAAGCTGTAATTGTATCAGGCGACGGCGATTTTTATTGCTTGCATGAATTTCTCCAAAATAAGAGTAAATTGTTTAGAATTATCATTCCCAATCGTCATTCTGAATCAAGTTTGCTAAAGGGGTACCAAAAACACAAAATATTTCTATATAGAGAGAAAGAGAATCTCGAATTTAGACCAATAAAAACGGGAGGCGTTGCAATATGACACGTAGTCATATGGTCGTATTCTCCCTAGTGATTAAAGTTATATTACCAAAAGCAATATAGTCATGTCAAAAAAACGACGATGTTACTTGTCATTCCGAAGTTTTTCCTCCTTTGCTGAGGGTTTCGGAGGAACCACCATAGCTTTAGCGTAGGCGGAAACGCAGGATGAGAACTTTTTGGGTTCAAAATCAAAATAACTTTGCAGCTTACTGATTAATCTTTCTTGAATCAATCACTAGTTTTTCTTTCCGATGAATTAATTGTGTTTGATGCGTCTTCATTAGTCCTATTTTCTTTTCTTGAGGTGCTTCCTACACCTATCCCAATTGCTATTCCACTCGCAAGCCCGATTAACATACCTGATCCATAGGACGGCCCATCTATTGCAAGTATGTTGTTGTCATAAGGTTCTACGATAGCTGGACTGTTGATCTCTATGGCTTCAGTGATT
>CAYMGH010000069.1:4037-4711 GCA_964389935.1 uncultured Gammaproteobacteria bacterium
GATCACTACTAAAGCCAATCCCATCAGCAGTCAACGCTGCACCCAATCTAAAAGCTGTAGTTGCAATTTTCTTATGGCTGAATACAGGGTTTTCGGGGCTCCTCATATCGATGAGAATTATATCATAAAGACTGAAGTTTATATCTATAGGTCTTGGCTGGTAGTTCTTCGATAAACTCCGTCGAGTCGGAATACTTTTATCAATTGTTAGCTTTTTATTTTAGGCTGAAGATTAGGTTTGATAGGACGAATTTGGCGTCAACATTGGCGCCGATCATTTTTTTGGCTTCGGCGCATTTTTCCAGAGCCAGTTGGATTTGTTCTAAGGTATCGGTAGATTTATTTTGTTTGATATTTGTTAGTAGCGATTGGTGGAGACTGCTCATTTGCTCATCCAGCCAGGTATTGGGCTCTTCGATTTCTGAAATGGTTTTAAGGAGTTCGTAGGTTTCTTTGCCAGACAGGAGTATTGACGCGTTTTTGCCGGTAACCGGTTTTGCAGATGTTCTGATGACTATTGCCCGGGAGACGATTGTGGGAAGCAGATTTGATTTATCACTCGCCTCAAGAATGATGATTGCATGCACTGGCGGCTCCTCAAAAATTTTCAGTAGTGAATTTTGCGCTTGGGTAGTTAATTTTTCGGCACTGTGAATAATTATAATTTTGTACAT
>CAYMGH010000070.1:0-4668 GCA_964389935.1 uncultured Gammaproteobacteria bacterium
AGGAAAGTGGAATTTTTATATTCATAGTTTAATTTTTAGTTTTCAATTTAAAATTCTCATCAGAATTGTTCCAAAAACCTGATGTCATTTTGGTAAAGAAGCCTGATGTCTGGGATCCTGGTTTTCATAGAGATAGTTCTTTCTACTCCCCAGCCAAAGGCAAAACCGGAATATTTGTCGGGATCGATATTGCCCGCTTTAAGAACAGCGGGGTGAACCATGCCTGCGCCACCAAGTTCCAGCCAACCGCTTTTGCAAATCCTGCAACCATGCCCCCCACAAACATCGCAGATGACGTCAACCTCAAAAGAGGGTTCAGTAAAGCGGAAGTGATGAGGCCTGAGTCTGGTTGGGCGTTTAGGCCCAAAGAAGTGGGTGGTAAAAAAGTCGAAAGTACCTTTAAGGTTGGGAATGGAGATATTTTTGTCGATTAACAATCCTTCGAATTGGTGAAACATTGGGGTATGGGAAACATCTATTTGCCTTCGGTAACATCTGGCAATATTAATCATTCTGATAGGCGCCTTTTTTAATCTTTCCATTTCGCGGACTTGGCCGTTAGATGTGTGGGGAATCAGGACTTGGCTGCCCAGTTTCGGATTAGAATTTGATTTGACAAAGAAAGTCTCCCAATCATCGCGTGCCGGATGTCCTTTGGGCATATTTAAAGATTCAAAAGCGTACCAGTCCCAATCGATTTCGGGATAGCTTTGCAGGCTGTATCCGAGTTTAGTGAAAATTTCGACAATTTCTTCTATTGCTTGAGAAACGAGATGAAGATGGCCAATTTTTGTTTTTTCTCCGGGGGCTGTGACATCGATCAATTCCTTAGCCTGCTGCCCTTTTAACGCCTTAATGCGGCTATGGGTATCCTTATAAATTTTTTCCAGGTGATTTTTGGCCTTGTTAATGCTTTGCCCGGCTTTAGGCCGATAGACCGGATCAAGAGTCGATATTTTTTTGGTAAGTTTATTGAGGTCAGAGTTTTTGCCGAAAAGTTTTATGTAGAGCTTTTCCAGTTGTTCCTGGCTATTTGCCGATTCCAGCAAGTTTTCCGCTTCTGCCAGAATTTTTCTGATTAGTTTGTCCATGAGGAGATTATAAACTTCCAACGCTATGCGTTGGTAGTGTGTATTCAAATTTACATGAGCATAGCGAATATAACTTTTGTGCCTCTTTAATTTCTAATCTTTATGATTTTAAGCACAAAAGGATATATCAGAGGAGACCCGCACTGCGGGGCGAACTGCTGATATACAACAAAAAACCTCTCGAACTTAAAAAAATGCTTTAAGAGTCAGAGGCGCGCATTTTATATTCACATTGCTGAAAACCCCGCCCAGCGGGGATGAAAGCGGGGATTGAATTGTCAATTGGCTTACTCTACCTCTATCGTCTGTCTTTCCTTTGACTTTTGCTGGTAAGTGTCAACTGTGTCTTGAGTTTGGTTGATTCGCCCAGGAGTAGTGATTGTTTTGAGCTCCTCGTTTTGGCTGCTTGATTTAAATGGACCCGCGAGTACGAAAAGAAGGGCAATAATTATGATTGTAACAAGGAGAATAATTAGACCAAGGAAGCCCGGCTTCATTTAAATTATTTTCTTAACGATTGAGTCAAAATCGCCAGGGTTTTCCAAAGCAATTTGGGAAAGAATTTTTCTGTCAAGCTCCACGTTTTTCTTTTTAAGCTTGCCTATAAATTGGCTGTAGGAAATGTTGTGTTTTTTAAGAGCAGCGTTAATTCTTGTAATCCAAAGAGACCTCATCTGTCTCTTTTTGCCTTTTCGGCCCCTGTACGCGTCTGCTCCGGCATGAATTGTAGCCTGACGTGCCTGTTTGTATAATTTTGATCTGCCACCACGAAAGCCTTTTGCAGCTTTTAAAAGTTTCTGGTGCCTTCTGTTGGTTGTGGTTCCTCGTTTTACTCTCATTTTAACTTGCCATTAGCCTGGCTATATTTCTTTTCTCGGATTTTGCAACAAGAGCTGGCCTTTTGTATCTTCCTCTTGCAGTTTTACTTTTTGAGGCTTTCAGATGAGATGCCATCTGCCGGCGCCGCAGAATTTTGCCCGTCTTGGTTATTTTGAATCTTTTGGCTGCTGCTTTCTTGGTTTTTTGTTTCATATTCTTTAACCTCCTTATTTTGCTGGCCGGCTTTGTTTAATTTTATGATCGTTACAAAGCGCCTTCCTTCAAATCTAGCTTCTTTTTGCTGTTCGACATTTTCGCCCAACATAGCTAGGATTTTTTGCAAAAGCTTAGGCCCAAATTCCGTATGAGCCATTTGCCTGCCTTTGAAAACGATGCTTATTTTAACAATATCGCCATCTTTTATAAACCGCCTAACTTTTTTGAGGCCTGTTTCCAGATCGTGTTCACCTATAAATGGCGAAAATCTTACTTCTTTGAGTTCCGTTTCCTTTGTTTTTTTTCGAGCTTCTCTTTGTTTTCTGTCTTCTAAGTATTTAAACTTTTTATAATCTATTATTTTGACTACCGGAGGTTGAGCGTCCGGTGCAATTTCAACAAGGTCGAGATTTGACTCCTGCGCTTTTTTAAGGGCTTCTGTTAGTGAAACTACCCCGATTTGTTTTCCCCGGTCATCGAGCAGGCGAATTTCAGATGCTCGTATTTGTTGATTTAGGCGATAATGCTTAGTTACCGTTTACCTCCATTTTTAGCATGGATTGAGTATAAAATGCTAACATGAATCAACTTCTGTTTTCAATCTCCTTTTTTAATTTGATTATAAAACTTGAAAGTGTTTTTTCGGCTAAGGTTTCACCTTCTCTGGAACGCGTTGAAATTTGATCTGCTTTTTCTTCTTTTTCGCCGATAATTATCAGATATGGTATTTTTTGCATACTTGCGTCTCGAATTTTTGCCTGAAGCGTTTCGTTTCTGTCGTCCAGTTGAACACGAATGTTTTCATTTTTAAGTCTACCCGTTATTTTTAGAGCATATGATTTTTGCTTATTAGTGATGGGCATAACAACGACTTGTATTGGAGTTAGCCATACAGGGAGTTTCCCCTGAGTGTGCTCCAGCAAAATGCCGATAAATCTTTCAAGTGAGCCGAAAATTCCCCGATGGATCATAACCGGCCTTTTCTTGGAGCCGTCACGATCGATGTAATTTAATTTCATACTTTCGGGAATCTGAAAATCCAGTTGAATTGTAGCCAGTTGCCAGTCGCGATTTTGAGAATCGTAAATGTGAATGTCAATCTTTGGGCCATAGAATGCGCCGTCTTTCGGTTTTATTTTGAAATCTACCTTTGACGTTTGAAGAGCTTTTTGCAAATCCGATTCTGCCAGTTTCCAGCTTCTGCTGTCGCCCATGGCTTTATCCGGACGCGTTGCCAGGTAAAATCGGGGTTTGAAATTCAGGGATTTATAGACGTCAATAGTTAGTCTTATTAGTTTTTGGATTTCCTCCTGAATCTGGTCGGGTCTTGCAAAAATATGGGCATCGTCAATTGTAAACTGCCGAACTCTCAGAGTGCCGCCCAGCACACCGGACAACTCGTTTCTGTGAAGTATTCCGAACTCGCTTAGCCTTAGAGGCAGATCCTGATAACTTCTGGTACCTGCGGAATACACCAAGGTCGATTCAGGGCAGTTCATGGGCTTTAGGGCAAAAACCTCATCGTCGACATTAAGACTGAAGATATTCTCCCCAAAATGCTGCCAGTGGCCGGATTTTTTGAAAAGCTCGCTTTTAACCATAAGGGGAGTTGAAATTTCACTGTAGCCTTCAGCTTCGGTTTTTTGGCGGATAAATTCCTGCAGGGTGTGATAAATTTTTAGTCCTTTGGGATGCCAGAAAACAGCGCCGGGTGCGTACTGGTGAAACGAAAACAGATCCATTTCGCGACCGATTTCACGATGGTCTTTGAGCTGGGGGTTGCTCATTGTGCAGTGGGTGTTTGAGAAGATTGTGAAGCTTGTAAAATGTCAGACAAAAACTTGCCCAGTATTGGTACGAAATCAATTTTTGATACAAAAAAGGCAATGGCTGCAACAAGAATAGTTGAGCCGATTATAACGCCTAAACCCCAGCCGATTCCGCCCAGTAAGCCAACAATGAAGCGCTTTTTAGCCGAAGGTGAAACTTCAATGTAATACTTTTCAATAACTTTTTGTTTTTCTTCTGTCATACGTGTTTATTGTATGTGATGAGTTATCGCGCTTCAAGTACTATTCGATTTCATGAGGATCTTCAGAGGGAGCATGTATTGGAGGTTTAAATTTTGCAGTTTGTTCTTCTCTTTTTCTGCGTCTGATGCGTCGATGTGTTGTCAAGCCTTCAGTCAGTTTGCGGGGTGGATTCTTATTGCCCAAAAGGCTATGTGCAATTTCTCGCTCATGCGCATTCAGTTCGACCGGATTTTTTGTCGCGGGGTCAACTGCGCCAAAGTCGTCGTCCTCGTGACCAGCAACAGAAGTCGTAATTTGGCTCCCCCCGATTATTATAGGTTGAGGTTTTTTTAGCCTTCTTTGGGCAGTTGCTGATTGGACACCTACAGATTCTGGTGTTCCTGATTCGGGTTTTGATTCCACTAATCCCATATTAATACAATTTTTTAAGATTAATCAATTTCTTGTGGATCCGAGAGGACTCGAACCTCTGACCTTCACAATGTCAATGTGACGCTCTAACCAACTGA
>CAYMGH010000071.1:0-1278 GCA_964389935.1 uncultured Gammaproteobacteria bacterium
CAAAAGTAGTCTTTAATTTCAAATAGACCAGCAGCGATTGCAATTAACGCCGCTATCCAGTAAAAGGTTGTTGCAAAACCAGTGCCAATTGCAACTTTTAGAATTCCGAATCCTAACAGAAGGTAGGTTATATACACCACTATTGAGTACAGAAGTCCGAAAATTAGCATTTTCTTAGGACTTTTGAACAACCTGGTCATAAAGGCTATTAAAAATATGAGAACACCGAATACGCAGGGGTTAATACTGTCGACAACAGCTGCTGCTATTACAATAGGTAGCGTTAATTCTTCACCAAACATTTATTCCTCTAGAGTTGTCCTCGGAACTTGTGCAAAATCTGCCAAGTTTTCTAATGACTGCAGCCCAACAATTCTTTTTACTTCTACGCCGTCAGCTTCAATTATAAATGTTGGCGTATGGTCTATCTTTTTTTCTAAACATAGTTCTACTTGGGGGTTTATGCCTTCAGGATGGCACTCTATTTGATTTAATTTAGTATATGCTTCACCCAAAAGCGCTTCCTGGCGTTTACAGTTAGTGCATCTAACGGATTTGTAATAAACTACTCCCTTTTCGTTTAATGCTTCGACGAAAGGGGTGTGGTCTTTAGTTGTGGTTTTTGCATTTTGTGCAAAATATGTAACCCCGGCAGCTACAAATCCTGCAAGTACAATAGGGATCGCCATCCTAAATACAATACTTGCTTTTTGTTTCATAGCGACAAAAGATGTCACCAGAATTGCCAGCATTAATAATTTTGAAGTTTCGCAAAGAATACAAAATGCTTTAATAACAAAAGCTTCAACTGCGGTTAAATAATATGAAGGTATAAGGACGAAGAGTGTCAGAAAAAATATTACCTGAAAAACACCTTTACTTCTATTGAATAAGGTAAGCAATAAGGTAAGCCCAAAATACCCTAAACCAAGAATAGATACCGGCAGACCAAAAATTTCTGAATATAGGCTGGTAGTTACTACATCGCAGGAGACAGTTTCTGAAAGATCACAAAATGATTTTGCTTGGGCAAAATGGATATAGGTTAAATATGCCATTATTACAAAGCCTACAAGAGAAAAGGCGCTTATTAAATGGCGGTGAAGCGAAAAAGCCGACTGCTTAGATATTTTTTTTGATTTCATTTTTGCACCTCACACATATTTTTTTATAACGAGAATTAACTCGGCAATTTTCCAAACAAAAAAACTTTTTTCTTTCTCCTAGCTTGAATTTATTGCCGCATGATTTACATTTGCCAATAGAAGTAACTCCGAT
>CAYMGH010000071.1:1288-4645 GCA_964389935.1 uncultured Gammaproteobacteria bacterium
AAAAATACATATTTAGCCCAAAAACTTTAATAGCCAAGAGTTTGATTTAACAAATCCAGACTTTTCGATTAAATTATCTAATCCCCAGATTCGACCGGCTCCAATTGCTGCTAAAGCTATAAATACTAATGAATAAATAATATGGTCGTCGATAATAAATGCATTATCCGGTGGAAATCCAGCTGCCCAATATAGGATCATAATGACAATTCCCCAAAAAGCTGACCATCTAACCAACACACCAAGGATCACTGCAATTCCTACTAAAAGCAACCCCCAGGCGTTCAGCTTGTCAACCAGTACATTACCTGTCATAGAGGAGAAAATTGATGCAAATGGTCCGTCCAACCTACCCAAAAAACCTGCCGCTGTCCAATCTTTGGCATCGGTAAAGTATGTAATCACTTTTGACCAGCCAGCGTAAAAAAATACCCAACCAATGCCAATTCTAAGCAGAAAAACCGATATTTTGGACATGCTTGTAATAACTACCTCCTGTCAAATCTTAGCAAAATTCGCAGCCTTTAGCTTTTTTCTTCGCCTTTTTATTTACTTTTAATTTTTTAGGTACTTTTTTTGCACCTTTTCCCTTTTTACTAATTAACCCAAATACCGCCATACTCTTAGCTTAAACCTAGATTAAATTAGTTGTCAATTGGATTGTGAACAAAAGGCTGCTGGGGGTATATTTAAATAAATGGAACAAACTGCCCAAGACCCTTACGCTCAAAGTAAAGATCAAATCTTAAATTCTTTGGATTCAAAAGATACGGGACTGAGCGAAAGTGAAGCGAGATCGCGGCTGGAAAAGTTTGGCGCAAATGTACTCACTACCAAGAACAAAATATCGGCATTTTCCATTTTCCTGGAACAATTTAAAAACAGCTTAATTCTTATTCTAATCGGCTCTGTTTTTCTTATTCTTTTTATATACTTTTTCGGTAACCATGATTCTTCTAATCTAGTCGAGGCCGCTTTAATCCGGGTTATTGTTTTAAAGAGAACTCTCCTGGGCTTTTTCCAGGAATACTAGGCAGAAAAATCGATAGAGGCTTTAAAAAGCTTGCTGGCTTTTAAGGCAAAAGTAAGAAGAGACGGAGTTGAAAAAGAAATTGACGTCAGTTCGCTAGTTGTGGGAGATATCGTTGTTTTAGAAGAGGGAGTAAAGGTTCCTGCGGATATTCGCCTGCTGGAAGTTTTTAATCTTCACGCAAGTGAAGCCTCCTTAACAGGTGAGTCAAGCCCGGTATCGAAAACGGCTGAGGCAATCAGTGGCAGGTGGCAAATTAATGACCAGAAGAATATGGTTTTTTCGGGAACATCCATTGCTTCCGGCCGCGCAGTCGGTATTGTTGTTAAGAGTGGAGACAAAACGGAAATCGGCAAAATTGCCCAAAACGTTGCGGAAGTTGAAGTAGATAAAACGCCAATTCAGGAAAAATTGGATAAAACCGGAAAAGTCATTGGTTACATAATTTTGGGAATCAGCGTTTTGGTATTTTTATTTGTTGTTTTTTTTGCAAAGGATTATTTGGAACTGCCACTGCTGGACAGGATAATTCAGTCGTTTATTGCAGCTGTTGCGCTGGCTGTTGCAGCAATTCCTGAAGGACTGCCGGCTGTAGTTACTATATCACTGGCTCTGGGCACAAGACGCATGCTTAAGAAAAACGCGTTGGTTAGAAAACTTAATTCTGTTGAGACTCTTGGTTCAACTGACGTTATTTGCAGTGACAAAACAGGCACTTTAACAAAGGGCGAAATGACTGTCAAAGAAATATATTTCGACGGAAAATTATATAAAGTTTCGGGTGCCGGCTATGAAAAAGTAGGAAAATTTACAGTCGGCGGAATTGATATTGACCCAAAGACAATTGAGTTAATACTCCGAGCAGGGCTGGCGTGCAATAACGCCTCAATTGCCAATGAAAAAGTGCTTGGCGATCCGACTGAAGCGGCACTAATAGTAAGCGCATATAAAGCAAATATAACTTCAAAAGCAACAAGGTTTCTGGAAATCCCTTTTTCATCTGAAAGAAAGATGATGTCTGTAGTAGTCGCTGATCACCAAAAATATTTTGTATTTGCCAAAGGCGCTCCACACATAGTTTTGGGTAAATGTTCAAAAATACTAAAAAATAATAGTTGGCAGAAACTTACAAACTCAGCAAAAAGCGAAATAGATGACAAGACTCGTCAAATGTCTCAAAAGGCACTGCGAACTTTGGGATTTGCTTACAGGGAAATTACAAAAGAAGAATTTGAAAAATTCAAAAAAGATGAAAAGGGAATTGAATCGGACCTGATATTCATAGGTCTTCAGGGAATGATCGACCCGGCAAGAAGCGAAATTAAACCTCTTATTGGCGCTTGCGAGATATCCGGAATTCGCATAATCATGATAACCGGTGACCATATTGATACAGCCAAAGCTGTTGCCGGTGAAATCGGAATTAGCGGCGGAGCGTTAACAGGTGAAGAACTGGATGCTTTAGGTGATTCTGACTTTGAAAAGGCCGTTGAAACTGTCAACATTTATGCACGGGTGAATCCCAGTTTCAAAATGCGAATTGTCGATGCGCTTAAAAAGCACGGCCACATTGTCGCTATGACCGGCGATGGTGTTAATGACGCACCGGCCCTGAAAAAAGCCGATATCGGTATTGCTATGGGGATAACAGGCACAGATGTTGCCAAAGAATCTTCCGATATGGTTCTTTTAAACGATGATTTTGGCACGATTGTTCATGCCATTGAGGAGGGTCGGGGGATTTTCCATAATATTCGCAAATTCGTTACATACTTACTTTCGTGTAACATCGGGGAAGTGCTGGTCGTGTTTTTCGGAATATTTATATTTCAAAAACTAATCTTATCAGCGACAATGTTACTCTGGATAAACGTCATCACGGACGGAATTCCGGCAATAGCCCTTGGTCTTGATCCGGCCGAGAAAGATATTTTAAAAAAACCGGCTAAGGCATTCCAAAAGGCAATCATTGAAAAAAGATTATGGGCGGATATGATGATATTTGGAGTACTGTTAACAGTCGCAGTTTTGGGAATTTACCTGATAGATTTGGACAAGGGCGCAGAAGCTGCTCGCGGAGCTGCTTTTACTGCCATAGTTTTTTTCGAATTAATATATATTTTTATAATACGCTCCAGATATAAAACATCGTTCTTTTCTAACCCGAAACTACTCCTGGCAATTGCTATCGCCTTACTTCTGCAGATATCGATCCTTTATATCCCATTCTTTGCGTCCCTTTTTGGCATTTTGCCAATCAGTATTTCCGACTGGCTTTATATTGCTTTATTTTCGGCAGTTATATGGATTACTTTTCGTATCATTCA
>CAYMGH010000072.1:0-212 GCA_964389935.1 uncultured Gammaproteobacteria bacterium
CAAAAGGTGCAGTGTATCTGATTAAATAACCCTTGCTTTTTTATTACTTTTTCATTTAAAATTCCCCAATCATGACAAGACTCGGGCAAGAAAGAATTACCTTTATCCAAGAAGAAGGGTTTAAGGATGCGGATAGGGTTCTTCTTTCCGGACTTGAACACAAAATAATAGGTAGCAAGCCGGAGGATTTAAGGATGGAAAGCAATCCACGG
>CAYMGH010000072.1:280-4498 GCA_964389935.1 uncultured Gammaproteobacteria bacterium
CTTCATTAGTCGTTGAGCTGGGAGGACGACCGGAGGCTTTACTTAGATACATTGCTTTAATAAAACTGCCGGAATTGGATCCAACCACAGGTGAACTATCTGAGAAGCCATATTTGTACGGTTTTTTCGATGAAGATAAGCGATCTATACTGACTGTTGAGCAAGACTTGGATCAGTTACCCATAGATCCGGCAAAAGTAAACATGCATATTGCAAGAAAAATTACTGAGCTGTATCAAGCAAGAGGACAAGCGGTATCTTAATTGACAAAATCCACTTAAAGATTTAGGCTTCTTCTGAATTCGGTGATATCTATGACATTTTTTTTGCAAAATCTAATGGTTTGTCAAATCATTAATCCTATAATAAGGACGGACCCTTAAAGGGTTGTTACAATGGTCTTTTTTAAGCTAGCGCAATATTTCGAAAAACTAGAGGAGACGAGTAAACGGTTGGAGTTGGTTGATATTCTTTCTAAACTCTTCAAAGAATCTAATTCAGCAGAAATAGGTAAGATTTGTTATTTAATTCAGGGACGAGTAGCGCCGTTTTTTGAGCCAATTGAAATCGGAATGGCGGAGATGACAATTGCTCGGTCGGTGGCCCGTGCCTTTAAAAAAGACAAAGCTGATGTGATCAAGTTGTATCGGGGTAATTTTGGTGTAGCGGCACAAGAATTGTCTAAAGCCAAACGACTAACGACTAAAGCTTTATCGGTCAATGATGTTTTTGGTGAACTTTTGAAAATTGCCAAGTTTTCGGGCGAGGGAACTGTCGAGAAAAAGGTTTCAACGCTGGCTAATATTTTGACGAAGCTCGATCCGACTTCTGTCAAACACGTTGCCAATATTCCTTTGGGAACTTTGAGGCTGGGGATTGGTGACCCGACAGTTATGGATGCTTTGTCTTTGGCAAAAGTGGGCAAAAAAGATCTTAGGCCAACTATCGAAGATGCATATAACAAGACAAGCGATCTTGGGTATGTTGCCGAAACTTTCTGGCAAAAGGGCGAAAAAGGTTTAAAAAATATCCATTTAGTTATCGGTAAACCGGTGCGTCCTGCTCTTGCCGAGCGACTTCCCAATGCGGATGAAGTGATTAAAAGGGTTGGTAATAAATTTGCAGCTGAACCAAAATTTGACGGATTTCGGGTGCAAGTGCATTTGGATCGGAGACATGCGCTTTCGCTCGGGTACTCTCTCGGTCGCGATCAAAAGTCGGTGGAAAATCTCCATGGTGCGCATGATAGTCAAAACTCAGTGATCGCTCGCTCGAGAGCCACCTCGCTCCGCGAGGCTGCAGACCACGTGCGCATTTTTTCCCGTAACCTTGAAGATATGACGCACGCTTTTCCGGATTTGGTCGAAGGAGTTGATAAAGAAGTAAAAGCAAAAAGCGCGATTTTAGAAGGTGAGGCGATTGCTTACAATCCGCTTACCTCTGAATTTTTGCCGTTTCAGGAAACAACCAAACGCCGCCGCAAATATAAAATTGAGGAAAAAGTA
This sequence comes from uncultured Gammaproteobacteria bacterium, assembly GCA_964389935.1. Lineage (GTDB taxonomy): Bacteria > Patescibacteriota > Microgenomatia > Curtissbacterales > GWA2-41-24 > WO2-FULL-40-11. The sequence continues at coordinate 1,786 of CAYMGH010000072.1, forward strand.
AAAGAGCTGCCTTTGGTTATGTTTGCGTTCGATGTCTTGTATTTAGACGGAAAAGATATTACCCAACAACCATACAGCGAGCGCCGGAAGATGCTGGAGAAGATCCTGCCTGCCGGCAGGCAGGTATCCTTGAATCAGACGATACGCCTTGCCGAGGAAAAAATTCTGACAAATTCCAAGCAAATTCTGGAGTTTTTCAATGAATCAATTTCCGAGGGATTAGAGGGAATAATGATTAAAAAACTTGATTCACCATATAAAGCAGGCGGTCGCGGGTTTCACTGGATTAAGTTTAAAAGGGCTCAATCCGGAGAGCTTAGCGACACTGTAGACTGTGTGCTTTTGGGTATTTATGCAGGCAAAGGAAAAAGAACAGAGTTTGGGGTAGGAGGTTTACTGGTTGGGGTTTATGACAAAAAGAATGATGAATTCGTGACGATTTCCAGAGTTGGAACAGGGCTGACGGATGAGGAGTTTAGAAAAGTAAACGAAATTGGGAAAAAGTTAAAACTAGGCAAAAAACCGGCGCGAGTTAATTCCAAAGTTGAACCGAGCTATTGGATAGAGCCGAAGGTAGTATTGGAAATTGTTGCGGATGAAATTACTAAATCGCCAATTCATACTGCCGGATGGGATCCCGATACCGGATCAGGATTCGCTTTGCGGTTTCCGCGTCTGGTTAAGTTTCGTGAAGAGGATAAGCGACCAGAAGACGCTACGACTGTTGACGAAATCAAGAAACTGTTTGTAAGTCAGTATAAGAAAAAGTAAAAATAGATTATGCTTTATACTCCGAGTTTTAATTATCTATAATTTAGCCTTTTGAGGTTTTGGCTATATGCTATAATTTGTTCACTATGAAGCTACCTCTGACGATCAAGGTTTTTTATGAGGAAACATCTAAGGATGCGCCATGGGTATCGTATAACCCCGAGTTGAATGTTGCGTCGTGTGGTCCTACGGAGAAAAAAGCCAAGGAGAACTTAAAAGAGGAGGTTGGAATTGTGCTTAAGGGAGCGAAGGAAGACGGAAATTTATCGGAACTTTTGAGAGAATCTGGTTTTAATCTTGAAAAGGGTAGAGTAAAACCGCCAAAAGTTATGATCGAGGAATTCGCGTTCCCGACCATCTAATGCCTCGTCTTGTTCAAATTCACTGGAGAAAGCTTGTTAGAATTTTGGAGTTAGAAGGTGCGGTCATAGTTGGTCAGACTGGCGATCATATAGAAATGAAGAAGGAAGGTGCTAAAAGAAGATTGGTTGTGCCGAAGTACAAGAATATACCAGTTTTTATCATTAAAAATAATCTTGAAACTGCTGGTATTTCTAGGAAGCGCTATTTTGAACTTTTAGGAAAGATTTAGCTACATGATCGGTTTTGGAAATTAATGCTGATGAAATTACCAAATCACCAATTCATACTGCCGGATGGGATCCCGATACCGGATCAGGATTTGCCTTGCGCTTCCCGCGACTTGTTAAGTTTCGCGAAGAGGACAAAAGGCCGGAAGGCGCTACTACCGTTGAGGAGATAGAGAAGATGTATCATCAACAATACAAAAAGAATAGCTAGTTCTATTGAACCTCTAGACACTACGTCTATTTTCTTCTAAAGTGAAGTCCATGAAGCCTGATTCCTACGAAATTTCCCAGAAAGATTTAAGCGCAGTTTTTAACTACATAGAAGACTTGTGGCCAAAGTTAATTCGCGAAAAGAAAGCAGATCATGGAACTTTGATCGGTTTGCCTCACCCATATCTTGTGCCTTCAGACTCCGAATTTTTTCAGGAACAATATTATTGGGATTCATACCCTGTAGTGCGGGCGCTAATTGATCACCCGAAATATTCAAATCTAGCTATCGGAATGGTGGAAAATTTGCTTTATTTGGTTGGGCGATTCGGTGTGATTCCCAATGCTTCCAGATTTTATTTTCTTTCGCGTTCTCAGCCGCCTTTGCTTTCGAGTATGGTTTGGATAGTTTTCCAGAAAACGGGGAACGTTAAATGGTTTAAAAAAGCGATTGATCTTGTTGAAAAAGAGTATAGCAGAGTATGGATGGGGCAGACGCACCTTTCCCACTTTCGGCTTGTATGGCATGGATTGTCGCGATACTATGATATCAATGCGATAGATAGCCTGGCAGAAGCTGAATCCGGCTGGGATATGACTTCAAGATTCGATGGGCGGTGCTTGGATTTTGTGCCGGTTGATTTAAATTGCCTTTTGTACCTTTACGAGAAAGATTTTGAGAAGGCTTATCAACTTTTGGGTGATAGGAAGAAAGTTATTTTTTACAAAAAGGCGGCAGAGAAGCGCGCAGCAACGATAAATGATCTGATGTGGGATGAGAAAGCAGGTTACTATTTTGATTTTGATTTTATGCATCAAAAACGCAGTCATCTGGCAACTGTTGCCGGTGTTTATCCTATGAACGTTGGGATTGCCACAAAACATCAATCTGAGAGGATTGTAGAAGTAATCGAGCGAGTTTTGCAGAAAAAATATGGTGTAGTTCAATCGGTTAGGTTTGTCCAAAATTATCAGTGGGACTGGCCAAACGGTTGGGCGCCTATCCAGGTAAGAGCCGTCGAGGGGTTAATGCGGTACGGATATAACCGGTTGGCATTAAGGCTGGTTAAGAAATGGCTATATTTGAATGTTAAATTATTCCGCGAGACAAATAAGCTTTGGGAAAAGTACGATGTGGTGCA
>CAYMGH010000073.1:0-1650 GCA_964389935.1 uncultured Gammaproteobacteria bacterium
CAATACCTCAGAAGTAGGTAAAAACGCAGCTGAATTTCAAAAACTTTTGCCGAAGCTCTGCCGATTTCATTTTGTCTTATTATAATACCCAATCTACATTTGGCGAATAGCGAATAGTTGACATGATACTGAGTTTAGCCTATAATGCGCACCACTATGGCCGTTGAGCGTGGGTCTTTAGTAGATCAAATAACGTCAATCAGGGTGAAAGTTTCCTCAGCAGAAGCTAGATATCTTTCGGCACTGGATCAAAGTAGAGTTACCCATTTACCTCCTGATCTTTACAACCCGAGGCAATTCACTCGTTTTGTGCGTACCTATCAGTTAGTTTCAGATATCGTCGAAGATGTAGCAAGCGGATTAGGTATACAAAATTTTGCAATTACCGAAGACTTCAGCCATGCTAGTCGTTTTAAATCAAATAAGGAAATGATGTTTGTTATTAGTTTTAGCGAAGACCCTGAAGGGGCAGTGGGCTCGCTAGATAAACCACACAAAGTATTTAGAATTGCCTATGATCCGGGTGGTCGATTTTCCTCAGAACACCTAAGATCCAGATTTATACCATTTGTGTTACCTGAGAAGAAAACAGATCACAGATTTTTAACTGCTAGAGAAGCTATGGAATTGATCAGTGCCGAAAACACAGATCATTTCGCTCGCGTTACTATCGATTGCCCTAATATAGATCAGCAAGAAATTGCTCAACTTGTTAAGGTTCTTTTCGCTACTGCTAGAGAAAACAAACCTCGCACTGAGTAAGTAATTCATTAATTATATTGTTGTGTTTAAAAGAGAAAGCTTTACTAGCTCTCTTGTCTGGATTTGCGGAAGAAGAAGCGGCGGCCTTTTTTTTGAATTTTTTCAATGTGCTGAGGGACTTCCCTTATCTCTTCCTTAATTTCCTCTTTAACTTCTTCAGCAGCCTGCTCAACCTTTTTCTCAACTTCTTCTTTTACCGTCTCAATCTCGGCTTTAACTTCCGGTACCTGCTCTTCTAAATCTTCTCCAATACTTTCAAGCACATCTGACAGATCTTTTATAAGTTCATTTTTAATTTTTTGACCGCTTTTAGTGGCAAAGAGGTAAGTAAGTGCCGCACCGATTATTGCGCCTAGTAAAAAGTTAGATCCGCCAGCTTGCACTTTATCATGATTTTCGCTCATGTTTATCTTCTCCTTTTTTAAGTTTTTTAAGTAAATGAGCAATACCAGCCCCGGCAGTAAGAGTAGTTAAAACGCCACCAACAGATTCGATTGGTTTTTTAACCTGACTGACAAGAGAATCCGTATCCTCCATAAGCTGATTCATTTTGCCTAATGTTTTTCTTAAGTCTTTAAGAACAAAGAAGGCCTGAAAACCAATAACCACGAGGAAAATGGTTAAGACGACTATGACTGACAGTAGAATAGCTTGAGTTAAATCCATAGGGCAGTTAGTTTTTGTGCTTAACGCTGAACGCTAAAAGCTTAATGCCAAAAGTAAGTGAAGCGCATTTTGCGTTTAGCGTTTGGCTTTAATGCATTTGGCTTTCTGCTTTCGGCGTATCAACAGATATACTTTAAGTTGAGATTTTTGTCAACGTTATGTTTAGCGGATTAGGCGAACGGTACGGGTAATTTTGCTTTTAGGAGAAAGCCGTTTCGAGGC
>CAYMGH010000073.1:1750-4465 GCA_964389935.1 uncultured Gammaproteobacteria bacterium
TATTTTGACCTTCATCAAGTTTGTAAAAATAGGAAAAATTTCCATCCGAATCTATTGGTACAAATTCTCCGTCTATTGCCACTTGCGACTGGCTCTCGGCTTTTCCGCTGATTTCCATGATTGGAACAGAAACGGTTAAATCCTCCGAAGGTTGAATAACTTCTAATTTTGGAGACTTAAGAACAGACGAATATTGAATAATTATATAAGCTGCGAAAGCGGTGACTGAAAGAATAAAAATCGAGTTTCTAAAGCGTATGGGGGTTAAGAAAAAACTTTTTGTTTGTTTTTGGTTGTCGCTTTCTGCAGGAATTTTTCTTTCGTCAAAGTCCCGTCTGTAGAGAGCCAGCATTTTGTCTTTGTCCAAACCCAAGAATTCTGCGTAGCTCTTAATGTAACCTTTAGTGAATGTTGCCTCCGGCAAACTTTGCCAATCTTCGTTTTCTAAAGCTAAGATGTGATCTTTTTTAATAAGAAGTTTGCGTGAAGCTTTATTAATTGAAATGCGTTGAGACTCTCTTCCTGCTTTAAGAAGTTCCCCAAAACTACTCATAAATTATTCCGGCTCCGATCGGTGACTTTGAGATTGCGCGTGGGCCTGGAAAAATTCATCGGGATTTTTGACAAGAACATCTCTTGGTTTTGACCCTTCACCCTGACCAACAACTCCTTCAGTTTCCAACTCATCCAGAATTCTGGCAGCTCTAGCATAACCGATTTTAAGCCTTCTCTGCAGAAGAGATGCTGAAGCCCGGTCATACTGGCAGACAGTTCGAACTGCTTCTTCAAAAAGTTCATCTCTTTCACCTGCAATTCCCGCTGCGCCACCCCTCATCCTACCAATGGGCATTTGGGTGACTTCTTCGGTATATTCCGGTTCAATGCCTGATTTTTTGAGGAAAGAGATTAGATTTCTTATTTCGGCATCGGAAACAAAAACCCCCTGAATTCTCATTGGTTTGGAAGCATCAGGTGGGACATAAAGCATGTCGCCTTTGCCAAGAAGTTTTTCGGCTCCCTGTTGGTCGATAATAACACGGGAGTCGACCATTGACGAAACATTAAAGGCAATTCTGCTTGGGATGTTTGCCTTAATGAGCCCGGTGATAACATCAACCGACGGCCTTTGAGTGGCAACGACAAGATGGATACCTGTTGCTCTTGCCATGGCAGCAATTCTAACAATGGCGTCTTCAACTTCAAGATGGGCAAATTCCATTAAGTTTTGAAGCTCGTCAATAACAATCACAATGTACGGCAGCGCCTGAAAACCGGAAAGTTCATTGTAGCTGGCTATATTTCTAACCTGCGCTTTATGAAACTCTTTATAGCGCCGATCCATTTCGGCCATAGCCCATTTAAGGGCAGAAAGAATTTTATCCGGCTCGACTATAACCGGAGTTAGAAGATGAGGTATGTCCTTGTAATCAGTAAGTTCAACGCGCTTAGGATCGACTAAAATAAATTTAACTTCTTGAGGACTGGCTCGAAATAGAATAGTTGCAATGATTGTATTCATAAGGACTGATTTCCCCGAACCAGTCGTGCCTGCAATTAAAACGTGGGGCATTCTGGCTATATCAGCAACAACCACATTGCCAGAAACATCCAAACCAAGGCCAACTGCCAGTTTGGATTTACTAGACCGTATGTTGTCATTGGAAAGGGCGCTTTTCAAATTTACTATCTCCGGCGAAATATTCGGTATTTCTATTCCAATCAAGGACTTTCCTGGTATCGGGGCTTCAATTCGCACGTTACCGGTTGTGGTTGCCAGGGCAAGTGCAAGGTCGTTTTGATGGGTCAATATTTTTTGCAATCTGGTACCCATAGGAATTTTTATTGCATACTGGGTTACGGTCGGCCCGGGGTTTACCTCAACCACATTGGCGGTTATACCAAAACTTTCGAGTGTCCTTTCAATTATCTGGGCGTTATTTTTTACGTTACCTCTGTTTGCTTTAATACTGCTTGCTTCCGACAGCAGTGAAAGTGGAGGGTACTGCCAGACTCTGTCCTCACCCGGGGAGTTGAGAACAACGTTGTTTTTAAGACCTGCCGGACTAGAGAGAGAATCTTTTAAATGTACCCTCGCTTGCGACTGGGCTATTCCTTTGGTGACAAATTTTGGCTTGGGCGGCCCAAAAATCTTGAGCTTTGCTGCTTTTGTTAAGTTGGCTATTTTTTTGTAAGCGTTAACGAGAGCCGAAATGGCACTTTCCAGGCTGGTGTTTAAAGTAATAAATGTAGAAATTATAAAGATAAAAAATAATACGAAGAATGCCCCTACTGGTGTAACTAGAGATTTCACAACTGACCACAGAGCGCTCGGCAGGATGCCTGCCAGGCTTTGAGAAATTGGCGAAATCAGGGCAAGTAGTGAAAGCATTGTACTGAAGGCGCCCAGAATAATATTTATTTTTGCAACTCTTAATTTAACTGACAGAAGAGGGAAAGCGGAAATAATAATAAGAAGTGGAATAATTATTGTGCCTACTCCGAAAAGGCTATAGAAATATTCGCGAAGAGAAACAAGCGCGGCTGCTTTTGTAAAGAAGGAAATGAAAAGTAAAATCGAAAAGCCGATCAGTGAAAAACCAACTATCGTTGTTATAGTCTTTTTTTCTAGTTGAATTGGAGCTAGTTTCGCTCTTCTTCTGGGCATGTTTCTATTAATTGTACATTAAATCAATTCAAATTGCTATAGGTTATTTT
>CAYMGH010000074.1:0-4389 GCA_964389935.1 uncultured Gammaproteobacteria bacterium
TATGAAAAGGGTTTGAGCAGGGAGGGGCATTTGATTCTGATGCGCGAGTTCATTAACAAAAACGGCGCTCTTTTTGAAAACGGCGACCTCTTTACCCCTTGCCCTGAATGCGAAAACGGGGGGCCGGGTGACCCAAGACGCACCGGTGACGTTGAAGGTTTTCGTAAGTTTGCAGTGGAGGAATTTCAGGCGGCGAACGCGGAATTTAGGAAAATAGGTAAAAACGTCAAAACGGTGGGTTCTGCCAATTATGACGTTGCCGGCCTTGTTTTTGATGAGCAGACGGCCAATGCCGTTGGTGACCTTATTGTCATTGACCATTATGTAAAATCTCCTCAAAAACTGGCAGAAGATATCCGCGCGCTAAGCCGGAAATCTCAGGCCAAGATTCTGCTCGGGGAACTCGGCGTACCGATTCCCGATATTCACGGGAAACTGACAGACGAGGAGCAGGCCGCGTGGCTTGAAGAGGCTCTTGGGCTTATTAGCCGTCAGGAAGAGGTTATAGGCATCAACTACTGGGTTTCTTATGGCGGCTCAACGGCCATTTTCAAAAATGATAACGGCCAGAAACCGGCTGCCGAAATCCTCAAAAAATACTATACCCTATTAAGTTTAGACCCATAGATTCCTATAATAAGAGAATTTCAAGCAGGAACCCCGATAACTTGACACCTCATAATATTTACTATATACTTACCGCCTATGTTTTTAGGTAGTTTGTTTTCTAAGACTACCTGCCTAAAGCTTGCAATTGTCCTGCTCCTTGCCCAGCTTTTAACGACAACACCGGTTCACGCGCAAGCGCAGCAGCCGGCTTCTCCGCCACAGGCAACCTGCATTACCCCATCAGGGGAAATTATTGTCAGCTATGAAAATGGTACTCACGGGATCGTTGGAAACCCCAGCACTTTTGTGGGCAGAGATGATGTTTACAGTTTGGGCGAAGAAGGTGCTCTGCAGTGTTTTTGTGCAGAAGACAATGGTATCGAAACCATCTGGTGGGGGAGTATCCAGAACCTTACCCGGGAACAAATCGCAGGTTTTACTTCCTCCGGCTGGATTTTGGTTCCCAATGGTTTTCTCTGGGGTTTAGAGGCAAAACCTTATCTTACCAAAAACACCAATTACACATGTTCGTCTTCTGTCCAGGGTGGAACTGTCCAATCAACATCGGATAGTACTTCAGGGGATGTTCTGGGAATAAGTACTTTACCGGCAACCGGTAGTGTTTCACAGATCCTGATGCTTTTCGGTTTAGTTTTGACGGGAGTTGGTGTATGGCAGCTCGCAGGCGTACTTCAAAAAAGAAAAGCTTAAGGCTTAACTTTTATCTTAGCTTTTTTTCCGCGCTTTTTTTAATTTCTTTTGGTAGTGTTTTGGTGTTTAAGGCGGCCGTTAACAGCGGATATCTGGATTTTTTGGGCACGCAAGACTTGCCCCAAAACCAGATTATTCAGCAAAAAATAGGCAGCAAGCCTTTAAGAATTAGTATTCCCAAAATTGAAAGAGAGCTGCAAATTTCCGATGGATTTGTCACCGACAACCGCTGGACTGTTGCCAGGAGCGGAGTTTCTTATCTGACAACGTCCGGTGGACTTGGGCAAGCGGGAAACGTAGTTCTTTACGGGCACAACACTAAAGATGTTTTAGGCGGTCTGTGGAAGGTTCAGAATGGCGATATTGTCGAGGTGGCAGCTTCTGATGGCAAAGTTTACAAATACGAGATTTTTGAGCGTAAAGAAGTTAAGCCGAATGCAGTTGAGATTTTAGATAATGTCGGAGATTCGCGTTTAACTATTTACACTTGCTCGGGTTTTTTAGACACGGCTAGGTTTGTGGTTGTAGGAAAACTAATAAGTTCATCATAGCCTATAAACAGGACGGACCCTTAAAGGGTTGTTGTAATAGGATAAAAGTATGGTAAGGAGTTGTCGAAATGATAGCACAAAGGCTAGAGGCTTAAGTCTTCCTGATCACGATTCGATACTGTATGATTTAGACGCTTAAATTTGCAAAGAAAAATTGCTATCGCAATAAACTTCCGAGGACTAAGAGTCCTCGGTTTTGTTCTTTAAGTTTACAAGAGCAGCAGAAAACTCCAAAATTTTTATCTCCAACATCTCGGAAGTGTGTAATCGCTAATTTAGCATTCATCCCCACTTTGAGAAAGTGGGGTTTTCTGCTAAGCGATTATAAATATTTGCAATCAGAGATCTAATTCAACTCATAAACTCTAAACTCTAAACTCTAAACACTTTTCACTTTTCACTTTTCCCTGATACACTATTCTTGTGTCTGCAAAAAAGTTTGCACATCATTTTGTTCCGCATCATCACGTTGAAAGTGACGAGCCCGACTTCGACGGAGTCTCAGACGAGGCGAGGCAACACCCTTCGACAAGCTCAGGGTTGGCTGAAAGCCACCGGGCGCATGCGCTCGGGCACGGCGCGCTTCTTGGTTACGTATTAGTTTTCTTTTTAACAATTGGCGGATTTTATTTTGTAAGGACTACTGCGCCTCAAATTCTGGGTACGGCCCAATATACGGCCCAGCAGATTATAGAGTTGACTAATGTCAAAAGGGCAGAACAGGGACTCTCACCGCTCAGGCAAAACCCACTGCTGGTTGCAGCTGCGGCAGCAAAATCAGCAGATATGCAGAGCAATAATTATTGGGCACATTACTCACCACAGGGTAAAACCCCATGGAATTTTATCTCCAGCACCGGCTATAAATATATTTATGCCGGTGAAAATTTGGCGCGGGATTTTGCCGACCCGCAAGCGGTGGTCAATGCCTGGATGGCATCGCCCACACATAGAAGCAATGTTTTGGACAAAAATTTCAAAGAAATAGGCGTTTCTGTTTCCAATGGAAGTCTGACCGGTACAGAAGGAGTACTGGTTGTGCAGATGTTTGGCAGTTCTGTTTCGCAGGTGCCAAGCCAGTCGGCAGATTCAGGACAGGCTGGCGAACCTTTGGCGCAAGTGCCAGCTGAAACTGAAGCTCAGGGCGAATCAACTGGAGTTGAATCGCCGTCCACGACAATTGTCCAGAACACCCCTGAAGCGTCCGGTTCTTTCACCTCGGAGGTGGAATTGTCCCAATCTCAGGGGGCGACCGTTCTGGCAAGCCGACAATTTTCAATTTCAAAATTTATAAGTTTAGCGCTTGTTGGTTTTATCTTTATGCTGTTTGTGGTGGAAGTGGCTGTTGCTTCCAAGAAATCTCATTTGACTGTTAAAAGCTCAACGTTGGCACATTTAGGATTACTTGCACTAGTATTATTTGCACTTTGGTATGCTGTACAGGGAGCGGTAATATAGGTTAGTGATTAGTGATTAGTGATAAGTCGGATAAATTAAGAACTATGAACAAAAGGCCGAATAAAAGTTTCGATAATATCTGGCATTTCGTTTTATATCTGGGTTTTGCGATTGGTTTGGTCGGGATTTATTTTTCGCAATATGACGCGCGCAGGCAGTTTATAGTTTTGCTATTGATGATCGCTTATTATCTAACTTGGGGTTTTGTGTTCCACCATTTAAGACGGGATGCGACAAGATGGCTAATGTTTGAATACTTACTGGTTGGGCTGATTGGTCTTCTTGCCGGATTCCTGATATTTCTCTTATAAAGAGAAAGTATCAAGTATTAAGTAGAGCCCATTTCAAAACCCTCTTTGTCATCCTCGCGAATGCGAGGATCTGGATTCTCAGTCCCTTCGGTAATACTCAGGGCAAGCAAGCTGAGAATGACAGGAAAGGAAGGTTCTGAAATAGTTTCTAGTTTGTATGATGTATTTAGGGATTGATTACGCAATAGCTGCGCTGGTTGTAAGGCTCGCATGGGAGTTTTTTTTGGTCAACACAAGACTGAGGACCTCCGGGTGTACAATATTCCTGATCTTTACTGTTTTCCAGACCGGCGCTGAGGACATAAGTCAAGATGGCTCCGGATGATGACGATGCCTGATAATAATAGGTGTGGTTGATCGTTCCGATTGTTGCGTTAATAGGGTCTTTGGGCAAAGGATTCATATAAGTAATTGTTCCACACTGAAAGCTTTGCCCCCATGGTATTCCGGCAAGTGACGGGCATTTTATTAAACCACTGGCATCAGCTTCAGGGTAAGATCCGTTATCCTGCAGATAAAGTTCAAGAGCCTGTTGAATTGACTTAACGTCGCTTTTTCGCTTCGAATCGCGGGATTTTTGCTGGGCGTTGGTCCAGGAAACAGTGGCGGTAGCGACCAAAATGCCGATAATGGAAATTACCACCAGCAATTCGATAAGTGAGAAACCTGGAATTGCTTTCCTTCGCTGAAGCTTCGGATGGCAAGCGACCAGCAATTCGATCAAATTGAACTTGCGTTTAGCGTTTAGC
>CAYMGH010000075.1:0-4355 GCA_964389935.1 uncultured Gammaproteobacteria bacterium
AAAGATTTTCACGATGTGTCAATGTTCCTTTATTTATAGTTTGATATCTTTTGATCATGTTTTATACTGTCGCTCGATCTGCTTTTTAAAAATCAACAGTTTCTAGGGAAGATTTACCAGAATTTAGGTCTAGGATTGTATCAAGGTCTAGTTCCTTATGAATACCGTAACGATTCATGAAAGATAATAATTCTTCTACTAATTCGCTAGCGACTGGCTCGCGTATCAAAACAACAACCCCCCATTTCCCTCCTAGCTCTTCAAAGATTAATCTCCTTTTTATCCCAGCAAGGTCCTCTCCACACTTTGCGTACGCAATTATAGCTTGATCGTAATCAGTGAAATTAAAAGCCAGACACTCAAGAGGTCTTGGTGTAAATTCTATTATTTTCCTATCGGGGGTCATTAAATATTGCGGTTTAAACGCTTATCTTTTCTATTAAAACCTTTAACTTTTGCTGCCTGTGACCACGAGTTCTAAGATAACGGGATTTGGATTTGAATTTAACAACTCTAATCTTTTTTTCTTTGAAATTTTCCAGCACTTTTGCCCTGACTTTAGCTTTATCAATTAAAGGTTTGCCGATTCGCATTTTGTCATCTTTGACTATTAAGAGAACCTGATCGAAGTTTACAGTAGCTTCCCCTTCTACATTGAGCTTTTCGACTGCAATTTGATCGCCTTCTTCAACCTTATATTGTTTTGAGCCACTTCGGATAACTGCCCAGTTTTTCATAATGTGAAATTTTACCACCAAAGACGCCTTTGCTTCAAATAACTAGTAACTTTTCCTAGCAATCGAGAAGACAATTCCTAAAATAAAAAGGTTGGTAATAAGCGATGATCCTCCGTAAGAAATTAGCGGCAAAGTTATTCCGGTAACTGGCAACAGACCCATATTCATACCCACGTTAACCAAGAATTGGATAGATAAATAAGAAATAGCGCCTACAATTGTCAGCTGACCGAACCGGTCGGCATTTTTGCAAATATTGACCGCGCGAAAAATCAACCATGTAAATAATATCAGAATTAAACTGGCCCCAACTAAACCCAGCTGCTCGGCAATCGCCGCAAAAATAAAATCGCTTTCCGCCTCAGGCAGAAATTGTAATTGGGATTGGCTACCGCGTGCGTAACCTTTGCCGAAAATTAAACCCGAACCGATAGCAATTTTTGACTGAATTATGTTGTACCCCGTTCCAAGAGGATCAGAAACCGGGTTTGCAAAGCTGATAAGCCTTTCCTTTTGGTATGGGACAAGAATTTGAAAAAGTAAAAAGAGAAATATTGCCGAAGTAGTAAACAAAATCAACGCATGTTTTACTCTTAATCCTGAAGCAAAAGCAATTCCTGCCCAGATAGCAAAAAATGCAAAGGTATTGCCAATGTCCGGCTGAAAGAAAACAAGGACGATTGCCGGCAGTATAAAAATAAAGCCGAGCGAAAGATTTGTAAGTTTGCCGGCAGGATTGTGGTTGTAGAAACTCGCCAAAAAAAGAATCACGGCTGCTTTGGTTATTTCTGACGGCTGAAACCTAAAGAACCCCAGATCTATCCAACGGACTGAACCCTTAAACGGTTCTCCAAACAACAGAAGTAAAACAAGTATAGCAAGGCACAGTGCGTAGAGTATGGCGGAGTAGTTTGCCCACCTAGTGTAATCAAGCCTTGAAACCAAAAACAATATAAACAGGCCAACTGCCCAAAATAAAAGCTGGTTTCTAGCGAGAGTGGGGTTGATGGCCGAAATAATGAGAACCGAAAGAGAACCCAGTGCAGCAATCTGAAAGAAAAATAACCAATCCCATTTACTGCGCATTTAAACTCTGACTATTTCCAGCTTTGGTGATTTTGTAAGTGATTTTGAAAGCGTTTCGCCTTTAATCTCCTCTTCAAACTCTTTTGGCCAGTTAGGTAGTTGAACTGCGACAATTTCCGATAAATCGCAACCTGCTTTTTTTCTAGCCTGCTGAATTTGGCGAATTATTTCGCGAGCCTCTCCTTTTTTCTTAAGAGATGGAGTTATTTTTGTGTCTAGTTTTGCTTTCGAGTTTTTGACAAAAGTTAACTTTTCAATATTTAATTCGGAAGCCAAAATACTCTCTATTTCACTTGCCAACTTAATGTCTCCGTAAGTGGCGCTCGACAGGGGCTGGCGGACTTTTATCCCTTCTATCTTCCTGATTGAGTGAACTTGTTCCGCAATCTCGCGGCCTTTTTTCATTTCCAATATCAGTTTATTATTGAGCAGTTTGTGATCACCTTCAGGATAATCGGCAAGACTCGCCGAGTTTTCACCAGTCAGATTCTTATAAATTTCCTCTGAAACAAACGGCGTGAACGGTGTTAGTAATTTTGAAAGTGCAGTTAAAATTCCATACATAGTTGATAGGAAAATGTTTTCGTCGTTTTTGTCGCTTGCAGGTCCTGCCCTGTTTCTTGATCTTCTGATGTACCAGGTCGAAAGATCATTTATAACAAAATCCTCAATAGATTTTGACGCTGAAGCGGCGTCATATGTTTCCAAAGCCCTGTTAACATCTACAACTGTCGCCGTTAGACTCGCCAGCGCCCATTTATCAAGAACTGTTAATTTTTTATTAATGTCTTTGGGAGTTTTGTCACAATTCCAATTGGCAAGATTTGCGTAATCTACAAAAAATTTGTAGCAGTTCCAAAGAATCAGATAAAAACGACGGCGCACTTCATCTGCTTTGTGATAACCAAATAATAAATTGCTCACTGGATTTTGGCTTAAGTACATCCAGCGCATGACGTCTACGCTGATTTTGTCGGCTGCTTCATTGAACTCAATGGCATTGCCGCGGCTCTTGTGCATCTCTTCTCCCTCTTCGTCAGTTAAACTGGCAAAACCCAAAACAGTTTTAAATGGATTAGTGCTTTTCAAAACTGTTGACATGGCAATTAGCGAATAAAACCAGTTTTTAAACTGGCCTGGAAATGATTCGGTTATAAAGTCGGCCGGGAACCAATTCTCTGACATTGTTGAAAATGGCACAATACCGGCATCAAGCCAGGGGTTGCCAACATCCGGGATTCGAGAGACTTCTGACATGCACTTTGAGCATTTAATCTTTACTTGGTCAATCCACGGCCGATGCGGTGAATTACCGTCAAATTTTTGCCAACCTTCGATTGCTTTTTCCTTAAGTTCTTGTTTTGAACCAAGGACTTCAAAGTTTCCGCACTCTTGGCACTCCCAGATTGGTAAGGCCAGGCCCCAATATCTTTTTTTGGAAATTAACCAATCGTGCATGTTTTTGAGCCAGTCGAGCTCACGATCTAAACCGAATTTTGGCAACCAATTAATTTTTCCGGTGACTTCCATCATCTGTTCCCTCAGGGTCTTTTTTGACTCGCCGTCCGAAGCACTTTGCGGCTTGCCGTCCGAAGCACTTTGCGAAGGACGGTCCATTGCGATATACCATTCGTCGACTACACGCCAAACCAGTTCACTTTTACAGCGCCAGCAGGTTGGATAGCGATGTTTGTAGCTTTCAACTCTAAATAAAACTTTTTTTTCTTTAAGTTTGTCGATAATTAAATCGGGATTGTCTTTGGCATTTTTACCGGTGAGATCACTGAAACCCTCGATGTAGTTTGCCGACTCGTCGATCGACTCAACCACATCTAATTTATTTTCTTTAGCAAGTTTAAAATCTTCTTCTCCGGCACCGGGAGCAATGTGAACTAAACCTGTTCCCTCTTCGCCAGTAACTAGATCTTTGGCGGCGACAACTTTATGCTCGACCCCCTTTAAAGCAGGTAAATCATCAAAAATTCCGTGATAAGTTGCTCCAGTAAGTTCTTTTCCCTTGATAATTTTTTGTGGCTTTTCCCTGATGCCAATTGCTTTGGCTCGCGTTTGCTCGACTATTAACTGGTCTTGGTCGATCCTGAAAATTCCGTATTTTAAATCCGGATTAACAGCTATGGCTACATTTGAAGGCAATGTCCATGGCGTCGTTGTCCAGACGAGGAGGTAAACGTGACCAGTGACCAGTGACCAGTGACCAGTGACTTTATACTTAATATAAACCGCTTTGTGAGTTATTTCCTTGTATTCTTCGGTTAAAATCTCGTGCTGAGAAATAGCGGTTCCGCAGCGGGGGCACCAGGGAACTGAATCCCGGCCTTTATACAAATAGCCTTTTTGGTGACAAACTTTTAGGAAATTCCAAATAGCATAGTTATTTTCATCCGAAGACGTATGATAAGAATTGCCCCAATCCATGAAGTAGCCGAGGCGTTTGCTTTGTTCTGTTTGGATTTGAGCATATTTTTCAACCCGCTCTTTGCACTTGTTAACAAATTTGTCGATCCCGTACTT